>JAKSCG010000062.1 GCA_022360715.1 Halanaerobiales bacterium | reverse complement strand
TATTACCCCACCTGTAGGAAGTAATCCGTTTGGTGTTCAGGGGTACAAAACCATTGCCTATGAAATCTATGAAGACTTGCAGGGTGTAATGCCAGACTGGGTCCTGGTTCCGGCCTCTCGTGGGGATATGTTATGGGGAATCTATCAAGGCTTTCAAGACCTGCAGGATATCAAAAAAATAAGCAAGCTTCCAAGACTGATAGCAGTTGAGCCTATCGAAAGAATCCAAAAGGTATTAAAAGGAGCCGATTATCGATCGAGTTTTACTGGAGATTATGCTCTTACTACCTCTATCGGTGGAAATACGGTGACCTATCAGGCAATTG
The DNA here is from genome assembly GCA_022360715.1 of Halanaerobiales bacterium. Lineage (GTDB taxonomy): Bacteria > Bacillota > Halanaerobiia > Halanaerobiales > DTU029 > JAKSCG01. The sequence continues at coordinate 2,054 of JAKSCG010000062.1, read as the reverse complement.
AAGCCATAAAAAAGTCAAAAGGAACTGCTGTAAGCGTTCGGCAGAAAGAGGTGCCTGCCAATATAAAAGAGCTATCAAGCCACGGGCTATATTTAGAGTCGTCTTCTGCTACTATAATTGGTGCCCTCAAAAAGTTACTGGATCAAGGGGTTATTGCTAAATCTGACCGTGTAGTAATGATTGCCAGTTCTAACGGCTATAAGGATTTTCCGGAGTAAAGTAAAAAATGATGTATACTACAGTAACAACGAATCTAAAGGAAGGTGAAACCTTGAGTATAAATCAAAACACACTGAAAGCAATAGTAAGAGAAATCAATGAAAATGGAATTCTATTACTAAATAGCACACCAGAAATGCCCAATATTACAGACTTGGGAGGTGATTGGAATTTAGTGATGTTGCTAATTGAAAAGAGAGAAATTTTCGTGAGTAAGCTTTACAAAGGCAAAACTACATATTTATCGAGAGAGATGTATTATATGTTAAAAGATAAAATAAGAAATACAGATTTAAACGAAGAAGAGGGGAGGGTTTTTAACTTTATTGAATCTAATGACAATGTAGATACAAAAGTATTAAAATTATTTTTGGGATATAATAGTAAGCATATTAACAAGATACTGCTTAGTTTACAAAAAAAATTAATGATAACAGTGCTAAGACGAGGAGAGACCCTGAATAAAAACTGGAGTACATATTATTGGGGTACCTATAAGCAATGGGAAAATACTGATAGCAATTGTATTAGACCAGTCTTTAACTGTGATTTAGTATTATCAAAACTAAGAAACATTATGAAGGATAAAGACATTGAGAAAATCTTTCATATAAGTTAACTTTAAAGACTTAAAAATACATTCATAGTTCATTATATTTGCAAAAAGTCAAAGTCATTTGGAATTATAGTGCCATTAATTTTTAGAGCCTTTTTAATTAATTCATCTCTTCCAATAGGAGTTGGTATCAGTATTTTATTAATATCCCTAAAATACTCGAGTAACTCTAATGAATCTTTATCTTTTAGATGAACAATATCAATAACTGCTGAATCTGAACCTTCTATTGCCTTTATGATATGATACCTTTGCTCACGATTTTGAAAGCTTAAATCTCCACATATTGTGAACTTAACACCCTTATGTTTAAAAGAATAGCCAACAGAATCAATTGTATGGAAGGTTCTGAAAGTATTCGCTTTAACATCACCAAATCTCCAACTTGATGATTCACATACCTCTATATAATCAGCTGGATTTTCGATAAATTCCACAAGGGCTTTAACTAAAACTCGAGATATTTCTAAAGCTTTGCCAGGAGCAATAATCTTAATTCTTTTTTTAGTAATGCTATAAAGGTACATTATAAGGCCAGGCAGCCCTGCTATATGATCAATATGATGATGCGTTAAAAAAATAGCTTCTATTTCGGGTATAAAACTAAGTTGCATTAGCTGTCTTTGTGTTCCTTCACCACAGTCCACTATAACAGCTTTATTATTGTCAAACTGAATTAAAGTGCTTTGCGAGTTTCTCGCTTTTGTTGGGTAACTACCAGTACCTAAAAAAGTAATCTTCATTCTCTTTCGTTCCTTTAAAATGAAATATAATAGAAAATTAAGAACTGTACTTATATATGGTTCAACTTAATACTTCTTCAATTGACTTGGTATCAAAGCCTTTTAACAAACCTCTACAGCCTCAATGTACCTTTAGCATAAGCTTGCATCATACTGCTTTCATACCTTTATCCTCTATATAAGAAAAAACAAATTATCTCAATAGCGATTTAACAACCTGACCGAACTCTGCGGGCACATCCAGAAAGGGAGTGTTCTAGGTATTCAAGAATTACTCTTGCTTTCTCTTCCAGACTAATAGCATTAAATTGATCTGGCCCTAGCATTAGCATCTTACTGGTTTGGTTTATATCTTGTTTGTTTGCATTCATAATCTTTGAATATATAACATTAAAAGTTGTAACAATACCTTTTCTGAATGCATCAACATCTGTTCCTTGAGTAGTAATCTCTGGAAGCAGTAATTCTCTTGATTC
>JAKSCG010000217.1 GCA_022360715.1 Halanaerobiales bacterium | reverse complement strand
ATTTTGAGGGACCTAATAAGAAGTAGGAGGTCGGAGGTCTCACTGAAACTCTCATTTGTAAAGGCAAGGAAAGTTTCAGTATTAGGCCATCGAGGCCGTCAGAGGTAAGAGGTTAGAAAAAACCTTTAAACCAAGACAACTAACTTACCAATAATGGTACTTCAAAGGGAGTTGAAGTTATTGAAGGTTTTGTAAGTCCAATCAAAATATGCATACAATCTAACCTCCAATATCCAACTTCCAAATTGGGCCTATAGCTCAGTCGGTTAGAGCGCACGCCTGATAAGCGTGAGGTCGGTGGTTCAAATCCACCTAGGCCCACCATTAACGAAGTAGGAGGTCAGCGGTCTCACTGAAACTCTCATTTGTAAAGGCAAGGAAAGTTTCAGTATTAGGCCATCGAGGCCGTCAGAAGTAAGAGTGCTGGTTGAAACTTTATTAAGCAATAATTGTTTTTAGAAGGAAAATTGATTAGTATACCCTGGTTTAATGTTCCCCGATAGCTCAGTTGGTAGAGCAGATGGCTGTTAACCATCGAGTCGCAGGTTCGAGTCCTGCTCGGGGAGCCATTTTTTGTTAACAATAGAGGGAATTATATATTTATTATGACAATTTATTATTGTTAATGTTATAATGGATCTGGATAATTCTTTATTTGGGGGAAACCATGAAGTTTCAATTAAGCCTTAATTTTAAAATAAGCCTGTTAGTAATTGTAATTGTTAATTTAGTCCTGATTTTAATTGGTGTGATGATCGTTAATCAGATTTATCAATTAGAGATCAAACGAACAGAAGAATCAGCAATGGACCTGGCCCAATCAACCGCTAGAATTCCTTCTATTTCGGAGAATATTGGCCAAGTAAATGGGGTTAGTGTTATTCAACCCTTAGTTGAAGAGATCAGGAAGAATACGCAAGCAGATTTTATTGTAATTTTAGACATGGAAGGAATTCGTTATTCCCATCCGGTCGAAGATCGACTAGGGCAGTACTTTGTCGGTGGTGATGAGAAGCGGGTTTTAACCAAGGGAGAAACATATATCTCGGAAGCAGTTGGGACTTTAGGAAAATCAAGAAGGGCCTTTGTTCCGATCTATAGAGAAAATCAACAGGTAGGGGCAGTATCGGTCGGTATTTTAGTGGCGGGTATTGAAGAAGAGATCAAGGCAATTCTGCGCTCTTTTTATCTTTTTTTATTGTGGGGTGATTTGTTAGGGATTGTAGCATCTATTTTATTAGGTAATAATGTTAAAAAAAGTATTTTTGGTTTAGAACCCCGAGAGATTGCCTTGCTTTTAGAAGAAAAAAATGCGATCATTGATTCACTAAAAGAAGGGGTTATTGCCATTGATAAGAATAAAAAAATAACTATGGTCAATAAAGAAGCAAAAAAGATCTTAAATTATCAAGAGGAAATTATCGGTAAGGAAGTTGAGCAAATTATTGAAAACACCAAATTACCCCGCTTATTGCAGACCGGTCAAGCTGAGTATAATAAAGAGCAAGTGATCAATAATACAATAATTTTAACTAACCGGATTCCAATTAAGGTTGGGGATGAGGTCGTGGGGGTAGTAGCATCATTTAATAAGAAAAACGAGGTTCAAAGAATGGCGGAGGAATTGACCGGAGTGAAGAGGTTTGTTGAAGCATTGCGCAGTCAAAATCATGGCTTTATGAATCGCCTCCATACCATTTCCGGTTTGATTCAATTAAGAGAGTATGATAAAGCAATCAGCCTGATCTCCAAAGTCTCCTCGGAAAAACAGGAAATAACCTCTTTTATCATCAATAAGATTAAAGTAAATGAAATTGCCGGCCTGTTATTAGGCAAATTTGATCGGGCTAATGAACTGAAGATAGAGCTGAAAATAGATAGTAAAAGCAGTTTGCGACGGAAGTATTCTGCAGAATTTAAAAATAGTTTACTGACGATCATTGGAAATTTAATTAATAATGCTACTGAAAGTTTGAACGATATCAATCTAAAAAAGAAGAAAATTTATATTGGTCTTTTTGAAGAGCAGGAAGGGTTAAAGATCATCGTCGAGGATAATGGAAAAGGGATTCCTGAGCAGCTACAAACTAAAGTATTTGAACGTGGTTTTTCAACGAAAACAGGGAATTCACGGGGAATAGGATTAGATTTAATTCAAAGGAATATTAAGCTCTTTGCCGGTAAGATCGAATTGAAGTCGATAGTTGGCCAGGGTACTAAATTTACAATAACTATTCCTTATCCAAAGTAATGGAGGTATTGAGATGGCAGATAAGATTAGAGTTCTGATTATCGAGGATGATCCGATGGTTGCCTATATTAATCGACAATATGCCGAAAAAATAGAGGGATTCACGGTGGTCAAAGAAATTAGTTTTGATCAAGATAGTATTCTGACTGCCGAAGATTTGCAAGAAGTGGATCTATTATTGTTAGATATTTATTTACCGGCTAAAAACGGAATTGCCTTATTGAAGGAGATCAGGAATTCTAATCAAAGTATTGATGTTATTATTATTAGTGCGGCGAAAGGGGCAAGTTATATCAATAAGGCGATGCAATTAGGGGTAGTCGATTATTTAATTAAGCCGTTTACTTTTGAGCGGTTTAAAGCATCGCTATTAAAATACAAAAAATTAAAGGAAAAGCTGGCCGGAAAGTCTTCTTTTCAACAACAAGAAGTAGATAATTTAATCAATCGCAATTTTTCCTTGAGTGAGCCGAACTCCCCTCCGGCAGAATTTGAAAAATATGTTCGTAATTTGCCAAAAGGATTAGATACTACTACTTTAGCTAAAATAAATCAACAGCTGAAAAGCGAAAAAAAAGAACTTACTACCAAAGAAATAGCTGAAAAGCTTAATTTGTCGAGGGTATCGGTTCAACGTTATTTAAAATATATGTTAGAAGAAGGGGTAGTCAAGGTAAGGAAAGAATACGGGAAGGTCGGACGTCCCCAACACTATTATCAACATGTTGAATAAGAAGGGGTGAAGTAGCCAATTATAGTTATTTTTTTGTGAATTTATTAACAATATGTACAATATGAACATTATGTACATATTGTTGTAAGAGAATATCAGATATATTATAATTATGTCGATAAGTTTATAAGGATTTGATTTAGAGGTGAAGGGTATTAGCCAGGCTATTGAAAAATAGTTTACAGCTGTATATACCCTTTATTCGTGCTAAGAGTGCTATTTATTGACCACGGTTATATTGTGAGGACTGAATATACATGGGAGAGAGGGGGAGATTCCTAGGCTTTGGGAGAAGCAATTGCGCCAAGTCTAGGTAAAAACAATGAATTATAGTTATTACCCAGGTTGTACTTTAAAGACTAAAGCACAGGGCCTAGAAGCATGTGCTTTTAAATCGGCCCAGGTCTTGGGGGTTAATTTAGTCGAACAAGAAGAATGGCAATGTTGTGGGGCCGTATATCCTCTGGCTGCTGATGAAATAGGTACTAAGCTGGCTTCAGTTCGTAGTTTAGTGGCTGCACGGACGAAAGGGGAAAAGCTGGTAACCCTTTGTGCCGCTTGTCATCAGGTAATTAAACGTGTTAATCATGACATGAAGACTAAAGAGGATATGAGGGAGAAAGTCAATAATTATTTGCAATTAAAGGAAGACTATCAGGGCGAAAGTGAAGTTATTCACTATTTAGAGCTTTTACGGGATGAGGTTGGCTTTGAAAGCTTAGCGAAAAAAGTGAAGGTTTCCTTAGCGGGTCGGAAAGTAGCTGCCTATTACGGGTGTCTGTTATTACGTCCCCGGGAGATTATGGATTTTGATGATCCGGAAAGACCGACTATTCTGGAAAAATTTTTAGAATCTTTGGGGGCCAGTCCGGTCAATTATCCTTATCGGACAGAGTGTTGTGGCGGTTATTTATCAATTGAGCGGGAAGAAGTTGTCGAGAAGATGGTTAATAAGATTATTGATTCAGCCCTTCAACAAGGTGCTGAAGAGATTGTAACTGCTTGTCCCCTTTGTAAGTATAATTTAGAAAACAGTAGTTTATGTCAAAAAGGAGAGATAGTGGTTAGTTATTTTACGGAACTATTAGCCGAATCCTTGCAGGTAAAAGAAGGTTAAAGGTTTTTTGGCGACCAGGAAGGAGGGTAATGATGATGCTGAGAGAAAAAATTACTCCTGATACTACCAAAAAGGAGATTGGACAAATTTCTGAGATCAGTGATGAAAAAATCCTTGACTGTCTCCAGTGTGGGAAGTGTACCGCCGGATGTCCGGCTATCCATGGTATGGATATCATGCCACATCAGGTGATTAGACTATTACAACTAGGGCAAGTAGATAAATTATTAGCTAGTACAACAATTTGGGGTTGTGCCGCTTGTTTTACCTGTCTGTCCCGTTGCCCCAGGAAGGTGGATCTATCGAAAATAATGGAGGCCTTGCGGTTAATAGTGCTTAGAACTAAGGGCAATCAACGATTAGAAATTGACAAAGTGCCGGAGTTATTGGCTAAGCAGATTCCCCAGCAAGCAATTGTTAGCGGGTTTCGCAAATATGTGAAGTAGCTAAATTATCAATAATTATGGCATTTTATTACTTCATTAAGGAGGGCTGTAATTGCAGAGGGTTGGAGTTTTTATTTGTTGGTGTGGTACTAATATTTCAAGTACAGTAAATATAGAGCAAGTTGTAGCAGCGCTGGAGAATATACCCGGTGTGGTCTATATTAAAGACTATCAATATATGTGTTCGGAAATAGGTCAAAACCTGGTTAAAGATGCAATTAAAGAACAAAATATAAATCGGGTAGTTGTTGCATCCTGTTCTCCCAGAATGCATGAGGCTACTTTTAGAAAAGCCGCGGCAGCAGCAGGTTTAAATCCTTATTTAGTGGAGATTGCTAACATCAGAGAGCATTGTTCCTGGGTTCATAAAGATAAAGAGGCGGCTACCCAAAAAGCGATCAGTCTTACCAGGGCTGCTGTGGCTAAAGCAATTTTAAATGAGCAATTAATCCCCGGGGAGGTTGGGGTTGAAAAAAGGGCCCTGGTCATTGGCGGAGGAATTGCCGGAATCCAGACGGCTTTGGATATTGCCGAGGCCGGTTATCAAGTTGACCTTGTGGAGAAAACACCCAGTATTGGGGGGAAGATGGCCCAGTTAGATAAAACCTTCCCCACCCTGGATTGTTCTGCTTGTATTTTGACTCCCAAGATGGTCGATCTCGCTCTCAATTCCAAGATCAATCTTTATTCCTACAGTGAAGTAACCGAGGTAAACGGCTTTGTCGGGAATTTTGAGGTGACGATTAACCAGAAGGCCCGTAGTATTGAGATGGAAAAATGTACGGGTTGTGGCATTTGTTTAGCCAAATGTCCGGCTAAAAAGGCCTTAAGTGAATTTGAAGAGGGCTTGGCTAAGCGGGCAGCTATTTATACCCCGTTTCCCCAAGCTGTCCCCAATGTACCGGTCATCGATCGTGAAACATGTATTAAATTTGTTACGGGGAAATGTGGTCTTTGTGCTAAGCTCTGTCCGACCGGGGCGATCGATTATGAGCAAAAAGATCAAATAGTTAATCAAAAATATGGTGTAATTATTGTCGCAACCGGTTATGACTTAATTAATTTAGACCGATTTGGGGAGTATCAGTATCTAGATCATCCTGATATCATTACCGGATTGGAGTTTGAACGATTAGTTAATGCCGCCGGTCCAACCGGTGGTAAGTTGGTTCGGCCGTCCGATCAAAAGCAACCGAAGAAAGTAGTTTTTATTCAATGTGTCGGTTCCCGTGATAAATCCGAGCGTGGCAAAGCTTATTGTTCGAAGATCTGCTGTATGTATACAGCCAAACATGCCATGCTGCTCAGGGATAAGTACCCTGATTGTGAAGCTTATGTCTTCTATATTGATGTGCGGACGGCCGGTAAAGGCTTTGAAGAATTTCAGCGAAGAGCAGTTGAGAATTATGGGGTTAATTATATCAAAGGGATGGTCGGCAAGATCTTCCCGGGTGATAATCAGCTCCAGGTGAACGGCGTAGATGCTTTAAGTGGAGAGCTTCTCCAACTCGAGGCTGACCTGGTTGTTTTAGCGGCAGCTACTCAAGCTAAACCGGAAGCAGATGAGGTGGCAAGAATGCTCAGTATTAGTATAGACCGCGATCGCTTCTTTACGGAAGCCCACCCGAAACTTCGGCCGGTAGAGACCCATTGTGCCGGTATATATTTAGCCGGAGCCTGTCAGGGACCAAAGGATATTCCGGAAACAGTCGCCCAGGCAAGTGCGGCAGCAACCAAGGCGATTGGAGTGCTCAGCAAAAATAAATTAGTCAATAACCCTTGTGTGGCCAAGGTTGAGCAAGCTGTTTGCAGCGGGTGTTTAGCCTGTATTAAGATCTGTCCTTATGAAGCGATCACCGAACAAGTAATTGAAGAGAAAACCAGGGGTAAAGTACGATTGCGCCGGGTGGCTGAAGTAAATGAAACCCTTTGTCAGGGTTGTGGCGGATGTACGGTTGCTTGTCGCCCCGGGGCCATTGACCTGAAAGGGTTTTCCAACCAGCAGATTTTGGCGGAGGTGGATGCCATATGTCGGTAATAGCTAGTGATGCTGTCATCAAAAAGGAAGCAGGATTCGAACCTTTGATTGTAGCCTTTTGCTGTAATTGGTGTAGTTATGCAGGGGCTGATTTAGCCGGGACCAGCCGCTTAAATTATCCTGCTAATATTAAAATTATTCGTGTGCCTTGTTCATGCCGGGTCAATGCTAACTTTGTTTTACGGGCTTTTCAGCGTGGGGCTGACGGGGTAATTATTGCCGGTTGTCACCCCGGCGATTGCCATTATATGACAGGCAATTATTATACTAGACGTCGGATGTCTCTTTTAAAGAATCTTTTAGAGTTTATTGGGATTGAGGAAGCCAGGTTTAAAATAGATTGGATCTCAGCTTCTGAAGGGAATAAATTTGCTGAAGTGATGAATGATGTGTTAGCAAAAGTTCATCAACTTGGTCCAAATAGAAAGTTGAGGGATTCAAGATGGAGAAGATAAGGGAGGAAATTAAAGAGATCGTCCGTCAAGCCTTAGCCAGCAAAGAGGTGGATCTCATTTTGGCCTGGGAAAAGGGCCAGTTATGGTATGACTCTTATCCGGCTTTTTTTACGGAAGAGCAAGGAGTTGATTCCCTGGTCTGGGATCAGTTTTGTGTTAATAACCTTAGTAAGTATTTACTGGATGACGGGATGGCTGGTCAGAAGGTAGGGATATTGGTTAAGGGTTGTGATACTTTAGCCTTTAATCAATTAGTCCAGGATAATCGTATTATCAGGGATAATGTTGTCCTTTATGGTTTACCCTGTTCTGGGATGATTGATCCGGCTAAAGTAAGGAGAGAAGGCTTAGACCGGGGATTGATTAAGATTAAAAAGACGGGTGATCAATTGATCTTTGTCAATAAAGAGCAGCAAATTAAGGTTCTACCCACTCAGGTCTATTATGATAAATGTCTGACTTGTCATTATCCAAATCCGGTAATTTATGATCGATTGATTGGTGAGAAAGTAGCCAACGAGACTCTTGCCACTCACGCAGGTCGATTTTCGGCAGTAGAAGAACTGGAAGAATTAAGTACGAAAGACCGTTTTGCTTATTGGGATCAGCAGTTTTCTAAATGTATCAGGTGTTTGGCCTGTCGTAATATCTGTCCGGCCTGTAGTTGTGAACAGTGTACTTTTGATGATTCCGAGCTAGAGATACTAGGGAAGGCCAAAGAAAATAGTGAAGACAAGTTTTTTCATCTGATTCGCGCCTATCATGTGGCCGGCCGCTGTGTCGACTGTGGTGAATGTAGCAGAGTCTGTCCCCAGGGTATTCCCTTAGAGAAATTAAATCGCAAGCTAATCAAGGATATTAACGAGCTTTACGGGGAATACCAGGCAGGTTTAGACCCTTCGATTAAGGGACCTCTGGTAACTTATCAATTAGAAGATACCGATACTTTTACAGCTGGGGAGAGGGGGAGGAAGCAAAAATGAAAAAAATAGCTAAAGATAGACTGTCGTTGCTATGGCCGAGAATTGCCCTTAATTACCAGTTATTTCTTCCGATTGCCGAAGAAAAAGTGGTCAACTTTTCGCGCTGGGAAGAGGGGGCGGAAGTTGATTTAGCTACTTTAAAGACAGCTAATTCTCCGAAAGATATCATCTTTCCTCAAACTGAAACTTATTTAAACTTCAAGCAAGAAGGTAAACGGTTAGAGTTAGAAATGGCCGGTGGCAGAAAGGATTATCTGGTCTTTGGGGTCAGCCCCTGTGATGTGGCTAGTATCAACCTACTGGATAAGGTATTTTTAGATGAACCGGTTGATCAATTTTATCAAGAAGGCCGTCAAAAAGGAGTAATCATTGCCCGGGCCTGCTTGAATCCGGCTGAGACCTGTTTCTGTAGTTCTTTTAAAATAAATCCGGCCTTGGCCCCGGCCGGGGCAGATATAGCTACCTGGGATTTAGGCGACTCATTATTATGGGAAGCACAAAGTGAAAAAGGGAAGGAGTTAACGGCCGACTTCGATGATCTTTTAGAAGAGGTTAGCCGGGAGGAGCAGGAGAGACTTGAGCAGGTAAAAACGGGGATCGCCGATCAACTTAAAGATTTGCCGTTAGTTAATCTTGATCCCGATCTAATCGAGGGTGGACTCAATGAAATCTTTGCTTCGGAAATCTGGGAGCATTTATATCGGCGTTGTTTAGGCTGTGCAATGTGCACTTACGTCTGTCCGACTTGCCATTGTTATGATCTAAAGGACTATGATGGGAACAAATGTGGCGAGAGGTTTCGTTGCTGGGATTCCTGTATGTTCTCTGATTTTACGATGATGGCGCACGGTAATCCGCGCACTACCCAAAAAGAGCGTGTCAGGCAACGTTTTATGCATAAACTGGTTTACTATCCCAATAATTATCAGGCTTATGCCTGTGTCGGGTGTGGCCGGTGTACGGAAAAATGTCCGGTCAGTTTAGATATGGTTAAAGTGATTAAAAAGCTAGGTGGTGAAAGAAATGAGTTGTAGCCATAATGATCCGTTAATACCGGTAGTAGCTATCGTCGATAAAATTAGAGTAGATACAAGCGATGTTAAGACTTTTCAGGTAAAACAAATCCAAGGGGGGCTTCCCTTTACTTTTAAACCGGGCCAATGTGCGATGCTTTCAGTTCCTCCGGTTGGTGAGGCCATTTTTTCCATTACTTCATCACCGACCCAGCAAGACTATCTGGAATTTAGTATCAAGAATGTCGGCAAAGTTACTGCTTGTTTACACCAGCTCGAAGAAGGTACCGAGCTGGGAATCAGGGGACCTTATGGTAATAATTTTCCCACGGAAGAGTTTAAAAATAAGGATTTACTTTTTATTGCCGGTGGGATTGGACTGGCCCCGCTTCGTTCGGTTATTAATTATGTCCTGGCTCATCGGTCGGATTACGGCAAGATTGATATAGTATACGGGGCCCGCAGTCCGGAAGATTTTGTACACCGGAAAGACCTTGCTCAAAATTGGGTTGAAGCAGCCGGGACAGCAGTCCATCTTACCGTAGATCAACAATTTCCCGGTTGGGACGGGCATGTCGGGTTTGTTCCCCAATATATCAAAGATTTAAACTTCACTCCGGATAAAGTAGTTTTAGTCTGCGGGCCACCGATTATGATTAAATTTGTGTTAGAGGTACTGGAGCAATTGGGTTTTACCCCAAAGCAGATTTATACTACTTTGGAGTTAAAGATGAAATGTGGGATCGGTAAATGTGGGCGGTGTAATATTGGGGATAAATATGTCTGTAAAGATGGTCCGGTCTTTCGGTGTGATCAACTGGAAAAACTTCCGGATGAATATTAATTGCTGGCTTCGCTGACTAAAAGAGAGATAACAAGGAGGTATTAAAATGTCGGAAAAAGAACTGGTTAATGTATATATATTAGGTAAAAAATATGCTGTTCCCAGCACCTTAACAATAATGGATGCAATGGAATATGCCGGTTATCAATTGACCAGGGGCTGTGGGTGTCGGTCCGGGTTTTGCGGTGCTTGTGCTACCATCTATCGGATTAAGGGTGAAAAAGAGTTAAAGGTTTCTTTAGCCTGTCAAGCCAAGGTTGAAAATGAGATGTATTTAACCCAATTACCCTTTTTTCCCGGAGATAAGCAGCAGTATGATTTAGAGCAGTTAGAGCCGACAGCTGAAGCGATCGGCCGGTTTTATCCCGAGATATATAGCTGTATTGGCTGTAATTCCTGTACTAACGGTTGCCCCCAGGACCTTAATGTAATGCAATATATCGCCTTTAGCCAGCGCGGAGATTTAGCCAACTGTGCCCATGAGTCCTTTGATTGTATCATGTGTGGGATTTGTGCTTCCCGCTGTCCGGCCGGGATTACCCACTACCAGGTTGGATTATTGGCCCGCCGCCTGACCGGGAAATATATTGCCCCCCGCTCTAAACATTTAGCAACCAGGGTGGATGAGATTAAAGAGGGTAATTTTAATCAGGAATTAAAAGAATTAAGAGCGATGACTACCGAAGAGTTGAAAAAGGCATACAACTCCAGGGATATTGAAAAATAGACCGGGTTATTATAAAATTTTTGATAGATTAAGGAGGTATTTATGTGTATACAGCACAGATGCGGGAATTAATTAAAAAAGTAGAAAAATCCCGTCCGCAAAGAGTGGGTGTTGATTTCCCAAGAATGACTCCTGAAGAGCGGGAAGAGGTATTGGAGCAATATCATCCTGATTATAGTGAAAAGGGATTTAGAAAAATAAAGGTTGGTGTAAATAAAGGGGCTAAGCTCCCGGAAGAATTGGCTGATCTGATCGAGGCCGGGAGTAGATTAGCGGAGACCAAAATTGATTTAGAGCAGGTTGATTATGATCTGGATGTTTTAATTATCGGCGGTGGGGGAGCCGGAGCCGCAGCCGCCCTTGAGGCGAAAAAGCAGGGCGCCAACGTCTTGGTTGCTACTAAGTTACGCTTTGGTGATGCTAATACAATGATGGCTGAGGGCGGTATCCAGGCGGCCGATAAAGACAACGACTCCCCGACCAGACACTATCTTGATGTCATCGGTGGGGGCCATTATGTCAATAAACAGGAACTGGTTGAAGCTTTAGTCCAGGATGCCCCGGTGATTATTAATTGGTTAGAAGAATTAGGGGTATTGTTTGATAAAGAAGCAGATGGAACAATGGTTACAACCCACGGGGGGGGAACTTCCCGCAAGAGAATGCACGCAGCGGCCGATTATACCGGAGCTGAGATCATGCGTACCCTGCGGGATGAAGTTTATAATCAAGGAATAGAAGTAATCGAGTTTTCTCCGGCGGTAGAGTTGTTGCTAGATCATGATGGGAAAGCGGCCGGGGCAATTTTGTATAATTTAGAGACAGATGAATATTGTGTCGCCCGGGCCAAAACCGTTATAATAGCTACTGGTGGGGCCGGGAGGTTGCATTACCAAGGTTTCCCCACTTCCAACCACTACGGAGCTACGGCTGATGGTCTGGTAATGGGTTATCGAGCCGGGGCTGAATTGATCTTTGCCGATACAATTCAATATCACCCGACCGGTGTTGCTTTCCCCCTGCAAATCTTTGGGGCCTTAGTGACCGAAAAGGTTCGGAGTTTAGGGGCTACTCCACTTAATATTGATGGTGAACAGTTCGTTTTTCCTTTAGAGACCAGAGATGTAGAAGCAGCGGCAATTATTCGGGAATGCCACGGCAGGAAGAAAGGGATTACAACCTCTACCGGTGCAGTGGGAGTCTGGTTGGATACACCTTTAATCGACTTAATCCACGGGCCGGGAACAATTGAGAAGCGCTTACCGGCCATGTATCGACAATATCAAAGATTCGGAATTGATATGAATAAAGAGCCGATCCTGGTTTATCCAACTTTGCATTATCAAAATGGCGGACTTTTAATTAACCAGCATGGTCAGACCAAGGTGGAGAACCTGTATGTCGTAGGCGAAACAGCCGGGGGTATTCACGGTAGAAATAGATTAATGGGCAACTCCCTGTTGGATATTCTTGTTTTTGGACGACGAGCGGGAATCCGTGCCGGCCAAAAAAGTAAGGATATTGAGCTCAAAGGGCTCAGTTTAGAGCATGTTAACCTTTATCATCAATCTTTAGCGGAAAATGGCCTTAACCCGGAGCGGGTTGCACCAATGTTATTACCACAGTATACCCACGGCCGGGAGGAATAAATAACCTGTTGGTTATTTGGAGCAAATAAAAGCTTACAGCAAGGGGGGTGAGGTATAGTCATAATTGAGTTGAGGGTTGCTTTTGCTTTAAAATAATTAAAAGAGGTGGGTTAACTAATGAAGGGAAATTTAAAAACACAAAGCAAACAAGAAACGGAAGTAAAAACAGGTAAAGTCAATCTTTTATCCCTGTTAATCGTCTTTTTGGTTGGTTTGGCGATCTGGATTATTCCGGCCCCCAGTGGGCTGAACACCCAGGCCTGGCAACTGTTTGCTATTTTTGTTGCAACGATCGTCGGCTTTATTATTAAACCACTGCCGATGGGGGCTATCGCCATTTTAGGAATTACCTTTACGGCTTTAACCGGTACTTTGGGAATTAAGGATGCCTTAAGTGGATTTTCCAATAGTACTATTTGGTTGATTGTCATCGCCTTCTTTATTTCGCGCGGTTTTATTAAAACCGGGCTCGGGGCCAGGATCTCTTATCTGTTTATCAAAAAATTTGGGAAAAAGAGTCTGGGATTATCTTATTCCCTGCTGGCCAGTGATCTGGTCTTAGCTCCGGCTATTCCGAGCAATACCTCCCGGGGTGCCGGAATTATTTTCCCGATTATTCGTTCAGTCTGTGACACCTATGACTCTAAGCCCGAAGACGGAACCGAACGCCGGATTGGTTCATTCTTAATGAAAACAGGGTTTCAGGGGAACCTGATTACCTCAGCAATGTTCTTAACCGCCATGGCGGCCAATCCATTGATTGCTACTTTGGCCTATGATGTAGCAGGTATAGAAATAAGCTGGATTGGCTGGTTTATTGCCGCCCTGGTTCCTGGAGTGATCAGTTTACTAGCGATCCCTTATATTCTGTACAAAATTTATCCGCCGGAGGTAAAAGAGACTCCCGGTGCTTCTAAGTTAGCGGCGGAGAAACTCACTGAAATGGGAGGCCTGAAGGTCTCAGAAAAGTATATGTTAATTGCCTTTGGTTTGATTCTGATTTTATGGATTTTTGGGAAACAACTGGGTCTGGCCTCAACAACAACAGCCCTAATTGGTTTAAGTGTTTTATTATTAACCCAAGTTTTGACCTGGGATGATATTAAAAAAGAAGAAGGGGCCTGGAATACGCTGGTATGGTTTGCCGCTTTAGTAATGATGGCCAGTTTTCTGAACAAGTTGGGGATGGTCGGCTGGTTTAGTGGATTAATGCAGAACGCTGTTTCCGGTATGTCGGGAATAGTCGCCCTGTTTTTGTTAGCGGTTGTTTATTATTATAGTCATTACTTCTTTGCCAGTATGACAGCCCATATTAGTGCAATGTATGCTGCCTTTTTAGCAGTTGCCCTGGCGGCTGGCGCACCGCCGATGTTGTCGGCCCTGGTCTTGGCCTTTTTCAGTAATATCTTTGCGGCTACCACCCATTACGGGACTGGTCCGGCTCCGGTATTTTTCGGGTCAGGCTATGTTCCGCAAAATACCTGGTGGAGGCTTGGTTTTATCATTTCAATTGTTCAGATTGTTATCTGGTCGGTAGTCGGTGGCATGTGGTGGAAAGTATTAGGCCTCTGGTAAAAAAATGTCGTTGTAATCGCGAATGGATTATTAAATAAATGGGCGGAGGTAGTTAGATTGAAGGAGATAAAGGCTGGAAAGATAACAGAAGAGGTTAAGCGCTTATGTATCGAAGCTGCCTGTGATTTGCCGGAAGATGTTGAAACACTATTACGCCAGGCTGAAACAAAAGAGGAATCGGAATTCGGCTGTTATAGTTTAGAGAAAGTGATTGAGAATTTTGAGTTAGCAAGAAGAGATATGGTACCGATGTGTCAAGATACGGGGATAGTTGTTGTTTATGTAGAACTGGGAACAGAAGTGGACGTAGTGGACCTTAGCTTAAATGATGCGATTAATGAAGGGGTCCGTCAAGCCTATGTAAGCCATCCCCTGCGAAAATCGGTCGTGACTGATCCGCTCTTTGATCGAAAGAATACCGGTGATAATACCCCGGCGATTATCTATACGGAGTTGGTCCCGGGCGATCAGCTTAAAATTCAGATTTTACCAAAAGGCGCTGGCAGTGAAAACATGGGGGCCTTAAAGATGCTGAAGCCGGCCGACGGAGTAGAAGGGGTTAAAGATTTTGTAATTAATACTGTCGTCGGGGCAGGCGGAAATCCTTGTCCCCCGGTAATCGTTGGGGTCGGTATCGGCGGAACGATGGATAAGGCGACAATGTTGGCCAAGAAAGCCTTAGCCCGAGATGTGGGCGAACATCACCCCGACGCCAGGTATCAGGAGTTAGAAAAAGAGATTTTGACAGAGATTAATAAATCAGGGGTCGGACCACAAGGTCTTGGCGGAAGGATTACAGCGTTAGAAGTTCGGATCGAAACTTTCCCAACCCATATTGCTACCTTGCCGGTTGCTGTAAATTTAAATTGCCATGCTGCACGGCATAAAGAAGTCATCTTATAATAAGGGAGAGAAGAGCTATGTCTGAGATCAAAAAGATCAAGGTCCCTTTAACAACAGAGGATGTTAAAGATTTAAAGGCCGGTGAGCGGGTAAGTATTTCCGGCGTGATTTATACTGCTCGTGATGCTGCCCATGCCAAGCTATTAAAGGCTTTAGCCGCCGGTGAATCATTACCGCTAGAGATTGAAGGTGGGGTTATTTATTACGTTGGACCCTGTCCGGCCAAAGAAGGCCAAGTTATCGGCTCTTGCGGTCCTACCACTAGTTACCGAATGGACCCTTTTGCTCCAACTTTAATCACCCGGGGATTAAAGGGGATGATTGGAAAAGGACCCAGGGATCAGAAGGTAATTAAGGCGATGAAAGACCATAGTGCTGTATACTTTGCTGCTATTGGCGGAGCTGCTGCGGTGATTGCCGCTTCAATTAAAAAGGCGGAAGTAGTCGCTTATCCGGAGTTAGGAACAGAAGCAGTCCGCCGATTGGAAGTGGAAGATTTCCCCTGTATTGTGGCGATTGATTCCGAAGGCAATAATCTTTATGAATCAGGAGTAAAGGAATATAAAAGGGTGTAATCCACTCCATGAAGAGACGGCAGGAGAAAGATGATCGACGGCTTTGATCTTGTTGTCTCTTCAATTTTTTTGATTAAAGTAGCTATTGATCTGTTTTTCGTAAAAGAATTAAAAAAGGAGGTAGTGTGATGAAAATAAATGTGCAGACGGCTAACCAGCATAGTATTTGGAATACTAAGATAGCTTATGGGTTACCCTTATCGGTTTATCTCCCCCTCTTACTGCTGGTTTTATTTGCCGTTTTTACCGGAAAATTGCCGAATAATATGGTGGGGGCTACCGCCTTTTTATTCCTGGTGGCCGGGGGTCTGGTTTACATTGGGGATCATTTACCAATCTGGAAGGATTGGTTAGGGGGTGGACTAATCTTAGCCCTGGTCGCCGGCGGACTAATTAGTTACTTCGGCCTTATTCCCCAGGCAGCCTATGATACAATTGTCGGGTTTTATTATAAACCAACAAATATGTTGGTCTGGTGTATTGCCGCATTGATTGCCGGTAGTATACTTATTATGCCGAGAACTTATTTAATTAAGGCCTTACCCCTTTATATTCCGGCAGTCTTTGGCGGCCTACTATGTAGTTCTTTGTTCGCTTACCTGGGGGGAAGTATATCCGGCTACGGTGGGATTAAAGCAATTTTAACCATTGTCATCCCGATTGAAGGTGGGGGTTTAGGGGCCGGGGCCATTCCGATGAGCGAAATTTATGCCAATGCCACCGGTTTAGCAATTGAGCAGGTCTTTTCGATGCTGATTCCAGCGGTTGTACTGGGGAATATAGTTGCAGTCCTGATTGCTTCAGTCTTAAATAAACTGGGTGAATTGCAGCCGGCTTTATCCGGGAATGGGGTTTTAATTCCGGAAGATCGATGGATGCCCCGGGAGGGGATTAAACAGCCACAACTTGAGTTAAGTAATCAATCAATCATCCAGGGTTGGATCGTCGCAGCCTCTTTGTTAGTTGTTGGCTATATCCTGCAAGATTTTATTCCAATTCACTATTATGCTTTAATGATCATTGTAACTACTCTAATCAAGGTAGGTAATCTTTTACCGGAACAGGTTGAACAGTCAGCCGGTCATTTCTATAAGTTTATGGCCTCAGGTTTTTATGGCCCGTTACTCTTAGGAATTGGGCTTTACCACTTTAAACTGGATATATTGGTTCAAACGATAACCCCAATTTATTTATTATTAGCATTCCTGGTAGTTGCCGGGGCAGCTCTGGGTGCGGCTATTGTCGGAAAGCTCTTTAAGCTATTCCCAATTGAAGCAGCTTTAACCGGGGGTTTATGTATGGCCAATATGGGCGGTTCTGGTGATATAGCCGTTCTGGCCGGAGCAAAACGAATGGAATTAATGCCTTTTGCCCAGGTTTCTTCCCGGATCGGTGGGGCTATTATGTTATTACTTGCTCAGTTAGCTATTAGTATCTGGGCCCCGTATTTATTGCACTAAAGAACAATTAAAATAGATTTTTAAAGTATACCGGGATTAATGCCCGGTTTTTCTTCTTTGTTGATCTTTTTTCAGCGCTACTCCCCTGGCAGAAATATTTACATAAAATATTAAAAGGAATTTATATGATAGTGTCGAATAGATATAGTTATATTTATTCGGCAAGTTTTAATATTTATAAAAAGGGAAAACAGCTTAGAGTTAGAACTTAAAGCAGATGGGTGGGACTAGCGATGACAACTCAACAAAGGATTGCCCTAATCACAATTGATCAAATTATCAGCGATGCCTTTTCCGAACAGTTGCAGAAGATTTTTGGCGACAGAGTGATCATCAAAAAACTTAAACTGGATCAATTTACCAAGAGCGATCTGGCCGATTGTCAACTGGTCCTTTGTTCCAGTAAGATCATTTATGACCGGGTTAAGGATATTACTCCCGGAGGAATTAAAGTAATTACCGTCAAAAGGGCGATTAACCTGGAGAATGTTTCCGCCCTCTTCCAACTCGAACCGGGCCAAGCGGTAATTGTAGTCAGTAACCGTCATTTTACCGCAGTTGAGACAATCAAATTACTCCAGGAGTTAGGGATCGACCATCTCAGCTATCGACCTTATTACCCCGGCTGTGCTTACCGGCAGACCGATGTGGCGATTACACCGGGGGGAGTCCACCTGGTTCCTCCCGAGCTAGAGAGAGTGATTGATCTTGGAGTCAAACTGATTGATGTCTCTACACTGATCGAGATTATTTTGGCATTACAATTACCCCTGAATAATACAAATTTTCTGATTGCCCGCTATGCCAAAAAACTGGTCGAACTCAATAAATACAGTAGTCAGTTGAACATGTTTCTGGAAGGGATGCTGGCTACTTCACATGATGGCATTATCGCCCTCAACGAAGAGAACCGGGTGATGTATATTAATAAAATGGCCGAGCATTTGCTTAATATTACCAGACAGGAGTCCGTCAACCGTGAACTAGCAGAAGTTATCGCTGACCATAATTTAGGGGCTTTGTTCAGAGACAACAGGAACAGAGTCGACAAACTGATCAGCTATCAGAATAAATTTTTATTAATGAATAAAAAAGAACTTAAACCGAAGAGCATTTTTAACCTTAAAGTAATTAGCTTGAAGGATGTAACCCAGATCCAGCAGCAGGAGTTTGAGATCAGAAAAAAGATGAGAAAAAAGGGCTTTGTAGCTAAATACAGCTTCGCTGATATTATCGGAATCAGTCCCAGTCTACGCCAGGCTGTGAAAATATCAAAAAAAATTGCTGATAATGATTTGACCGTATTAATCAAGGGTGAAAGTGGGACCGGCAAAGAGCTTTTTGCCCAGGCAATCCACAACAAATCGTATCGCTGTAAAAAGCCCTTTATTGCAGTTAATTTTGCCGCTTTATCGAACAGCCTGGTTGAGAGTGAGCTGTTTGGTTATGAAGAAGGGGCTTTTACAGGGGCTCGGAAGGGAGGGAAAGCCGGTCTTTTTGAACAAGCCCATACCGGAACCATCTTTATTGATGAGATTGGTGATGCCTCATTGGCCTTGCAAGCCCGCCTTTTGCGGGTTCTCCAGGAAAAGGAAGTAATGCGAATCGGCAGCAATAACATCATACCGGTTGATGTTAGGGTAATTGTGGCTACCCACCGGGATCTGGAGCAACTGGTCGAAGATGGGAGGTTTCGCCGGGATCTCTATTACCGTTTGAAGGTTTTATATTTTACGGTTCCGGCCTTACGCAATCGGCCGGAAGATATCTATTACCTGGTCAATTATTTTTTGAAACGAGCCAATAGCAGTAAGGATATTTCCGATGAAGTTTACCGGATTTTTCGCGAACATAACTGGCCCGGCAATGTCCGCGAGCTGGAAAATATCTGTAATTATATTGTCAATATAGTTGAGGAAACAGTAGTTAAACCGGAACATCTCCCGGAAGAGTTTAGAGATAAAGGGGATTTTCCCGACACTTCCGGAAAAAATCGGCTGGCGAGTAATCAGGACCGTTCCAATGAATGTAATGTTATCTTAGCGCAGCTGAAAAATTTTGGAATGCCGGAGGAATTCATCCCAATTCTCAGGATTTTAAACCAGGCCAGGTTTCAGGAACAAAAACTGGGCCGGAATCGGATTGCGGAAAAAGCAAGGGCTCAAGATTTAAGGATTACGCAGGATATGGTTAGATATCGCCTGAAAAAGCTGGCTGAAGTGGGACTGGTTCATATCGGTAAGAAAAGACAGGGCAGCCGGATTACGGAGAAAGGGATTAAAGTGCTCAAATATTTAGGGGAGTAATAGGGTTTATCGGGTAAAATTAATACCCAATAAACCCTAAATTTTAATAAAAAATAGAGTCCAGTAGTTTTTTTAGTTATTTCCCAAAAGGTATTGATAAAATTTTTAGGCGATCAGGCTTGAAATAACAGCCTTTATATTTTTTTTGCTGTAAAAGAGTGAATTCTGGCATCAATTATGCGTTTAGAATTACGAATACTTTTTAAAAGAGCGATGAAGCGAAGGGAGGATTGACTGATTAAAAAATTAATTAAGGCTAAAAAATTGATCACCCTAGCTGAACAAGGAGTTATTGAGCAAGGGTGGCTTTTAATTGAAGAAGGCAGAATAATAGAGCTGGGAAGCCCTATGGAAATGATTGAACCGGATCGTGCTGATGAATCGATTGAAATAGTTGACCTGAGTGATTATTGTCTGTTACCGGGGTTAATTGACTGCCATACCCATCTTTCGATTATTCCGGGAGAAGGAGATCAACTGGGACAAATGAGACTACCGGGTCAGATCAATATTTTGCGGAGTATTCCTAATCTTTATCAAGACCTGGCGGCTGGTGTGACCACGATGAGGGTGATGGGTGAAGAACACTATATTGATTTAGATCTCAAAAAGGCAATCAAGCAGGGTCTAATCGCCGGGCCAAGACTGTTGACCAGTGGGATTGGAATAGTGGCGACCAATGGCCACGGAGCAGCGCTCACTGTCTGTGACGGTGTTGAAGCAATTAGAAAGCAGATTCGCCGTAATTTTGCCCGGGGTGGGGATCTGGTTAAAATATTTGCTACTGGGGGAGTTAGCTCTCCGGCATCTACCCTCGAGCATCCGGGGTATAGCCGGGAAGAAATCAGGACAGCGGTAGAAGAGGCGGAGCGGGTAGGGAGTTATGTCGCCGCCCATGCCCATGGTGGTAAGGGGATGGATTACTGTATTGATGAAGGGGTGCGGACTTTAGAACATGCAGCCCTGGTTAGTGAGCAACAGGTTGAAAGAATTATGGAAAAAGACCTTTGGATTATCGGTACTTTTTCGATCCTCTTTCACCCGGAAGGAATAGAAAAGACCGACCTAAAAACAGAGTCAATCAGGGAAAAAGTCATGCGGGCCAGAGAGTTTATCCGGGAAAATTTCAGCCGGGTATTAAAAAAGGGTTTCAACTTGGCATTGGGTACCGACAGTATGCACGGTCAGTTGGCCTGGGAGGCTGAATTTGTCAATGAACTGGGCTTGAGTAATCAGCAAGCGATTCGAGCGATAACCAGCGATGCTGCCCGGGCCTGTAGGATTGAAGAAGATTTGGGCACCCTGGAAAAGGGTAAACTGGCCGACCTGTTAGCGGTAGAGGGAGATCCACTGGAAGACCTGGCCAGTCTCCGGCGGGTTAAAGCAGTTTTTAAAGAGGGAGAGAGGATGATCTAGACGGTTATTAAGAAAGGGGTGGTTAACTGAAGAGCAAACAAGGATAACTAGTAGAAAACAGTCAGGTTTAAGTAAGAAAGACCGAAAATAAAAACAAAATTTGCAGTAATAAGAAGTAGGGAGGAGATATTAGTGCGTAGGATATTTTTCTTTGGATTAGTAATCATATTATTGAGTATAGCTTTCGGATTAACTGAGATAGGCTATTGTGAACAGAACAGGGTTGTACGGGAGATAACCGTTCTTACGCGACCGAAAGCCTCATCACCGGATGAATTTGAAACGATTACCCTGGTGGTGGAAGCGATGAAGAAGATCGGGATCAATGCCAAAGCAAAGGTTATGCCCTGGGAACAGATGGCCGATGTAGTCTGGTATGATCGCGATGCCTGGGATATGACCGGTTGGCAGATGACGGCAAGACCGGAAAGGCTTGATCCCGATGAATTTACCTTTAACCTGTTCCACTCCAGTACTGCCGAAAACGGTTATAATTTTATTGGATACAACAACCCGCAGTATGATCAGGTGGCTGAGGAACAACGGGTAACGATCGATCAGGAGCGAAGGCGCGAGTTAATTTATCAGGCCCAGCAAATTATTGCTGATGACTGTACCTATATTTTTTCAGTCAATCCGCTGGTCAATATTGTTTATAATAATCAAGTCTTTGCAGCAGATTCAATTCAGGAAATGGCCGGTCTCGGGATTAAAAACTTCTGGACTTATCTCAATGCTACCCCGAAAGGGAAACAGAAAGATTTAATTCTCAATAGTAATGATACTGTTCAAGCGATTAATCCGCTTTATATCAGCGGGACAGTTGATTCCTGGGTGACAGAACTGGTCTGGGATCGCTTAATGCGGATGGCTCAGGATGGCCTGCCCCGGCCGTGGGCTGCTGAGAAGGTGGAATGGCAAGATAACACTACGGTTAAGGTGGTCCTGCGGGATGGCATGCAATGGCATGACGGGAAGCCGGTTACGGTGGAGGATGTTAAATTCTCCTTTGAAGTTCCCAAAACCGGTGAAGCCCCGATGTATAAACCATTTGTTGATATTATTGCTCAGATCGACATTGTCGATGACCATACCCTGGTCTTTAATTTGAAAAAACCCTGGGCCGCGTTTGAAACGGCAAGTCTGGCCAAGATTAATCTTATTCCCAAACACATCTGGGAACCGATTATTGCAGACCTCAAAAACAAACCGGAAAATGCCGAAAGTCATCAGGAAGCGATTCCAATCGGCTCCGGTCCCTTCAAGTTTGCCAACTGGAAGTTTTCGGAAGAAGTAGTCTTGACGGCTAATCCGCTCTACTTCCAGCCCCCGCAGATTGAAAATTGGATTGCCCGATTTATCCCCAATATGGAAGCCACTCTCGGCATGATCCAGAATGGTGAAATAAACTTTCTGGCTACCTATCTCGGTGATAAACAACTTCTCCAGCAGAGAGTAGAGGCTGATCCCAAACTGACGATGGTTTCGTCGACTGATCTGGGTTTCCGTTTCCTGGCCCCTAATCACCGGCGTCCTCCGTTTGATGATGTAGCCTTCCGGCGGGCGATCGCCGCCCTGACTGACCGAGAATTGATCGCCGCTCTGGTCTGGAAGGGTTTTGCCGTGCCGGGTGATGGCGTAATTTCACCTGCCCTGGAATACTGGGATAACCCCAATGTCAACTATCCGTCCGGTGGAGTTGAAGAAGCCAGGATGATTCTCAAAAAAGCAGGATATGAGTGGGATAGCAAGGGTCGACTCCTCTATCCCGAAAAATAAAAAGATTGAGAACCTGGCGGATCGTCAGAGCAGGGTATACGACCTGAATTTGGGCGTATACCCTCTTTATAAATTCATTGGAGGGATGACATTGAAATCCAGGTGGAGATTTTTTACCAGGAGACTGGGGCAGATGATATTGACGATGTGGGTTATTGCCACTATCCTCTTTTTTATTTTTAGATTGATGCCCGGGAATCCACTGGTGGCTTATATTGATCCAACTTTTACCGAAGAACAGCAACAGATTCTATTAAAGCAGTTTGGCTTAGATCAGCCCCTGTGGTATCAGTATTTTGTCTTTCTGAAAAACCTGGGGCAGGGCGAGTTAGGCGATTCCTTTTTCTTCCGGGATTCGGTGGTTAATGTGATCGGTAAGGTTCTGCCCAATACAATTTATCTAATGCTATTATCCCTACTCCTGGCCTATACGATTGGAATAATGAGCGGGATTTACCTGGCCTGGAAGCGGGGGGAACGGATTGAGACAGTAGGTATTGTCTTGACCCTTTTCACCAGGGCTGCTCCCCAGTTCTGGGTCGGAATGATCTTACTGGCCGTTTTTTCGTTCCGCTTTGGGCTCTTTCCATCCGGGGGAGCATCTGCGGCCGGAACGGTTTATGCCTCAGAATGGGAGAAACTGTTATCGCCTAGTTTTTACCACCATCTTTTTTTGCCGGCTTTGACCCTGGCCATCTATTTACTGGGATTACCGCTACTTTTAATGCGTTCCAATATGCTCGATGTAATGAAAGAGGCTTATGTCGATATGGCCAGTATGCGCGGCTTGAGTAAACTTAGGGTGATGTTAAAATATGCGGCCCGCAATGCCTGTCTTCCGGTGGTAACAGCGATGGCAGTCGGAATTGGCTATGCAATGGGCGGTAATGTGGTGATCGAAACCGTTTTTAGCTGGCCGGGTCTGGGCCGGTTACTGGTCAAGGCAGTTTCTACCAGTGATTATCCCCTGGCCCAGGGGGCTTTTATCCTGATCGCCGGGGTAATGGTCATTATGAATTTTGTCGCCGATCTTCTTTACAGTATACTCGATCCCAGGGTAACACTGGAGAACAGGAGGTAAGTTATGGGTGCTATTAAAAAAACAGTGGCCGGAATCAGCGGTTTTTTCCGTCAGGATAAATTTGCCGTCACCGGTGTTTTGATCTACCTCTTTTTCCTGCTGATCGCTATTTTGGCCCCCTGGCTGGCCCCTTATAATCCCCATGAAATGATCCGGGAGGGGAGCCAGTTTATGTTCAATCGACCGCCGGACGGACAATTTATCCTGGGGACTACCAACATGGGACGGGATATTTTTTCTCAGTTGGTTTATGGGGCCAGACCGGCTTTGACCGTTGGTTTTAGCGCCGCCTTTTTTGTGATGGTTGCCGGAACCCTGGTCGGACTGATTGCCGGCTATTACCGCGGAAAAGTCGATCAGCTTTTAATGCGGATTACCGATATTGCTTTTGGGATACCCTTTACCCCCTTTGTAATTGTGTTAGTAGGGTTTTTGGGTCCCAGCATCTGGAATATAGTGATGGCCATGGCTTTGCTTTTGTGGCGTGATACTGCCCGGGTGATCAGGTCACAGGTATTAACGGTGCGGGAGCGAGGCTTTATCGAGGCAGCCCGGGTGTCGGGTGCGTCTGATCTGCGGATTATCTTTATCTATATTGCCCCGAATATTTTACCGCTCTCTTTTCTCTATGGCTCTTTAGCGATCGGCTGGGCGATTCTGACTGAAGCAGCGGTAAGTTTTTTGGGATTTGGTGACCCGCAGGTAATCAGTTGGGGTTATATGCTTAATGATGCCTATGTTTCCCAGGCCTTATCCCGGGGGGCATTCTACTGGTTTATTCCACCGGGGATTTGTGTCATGCTGGCCGTTATGGCCGGATTTTATATCGGACGCGGCTCGGAAGAAATACTCCATCCAAGGCTGAAAAACAATTAGGAATTGAGGTGTGTAGATGGCACTGCTGGAAGTAAAAAAGCTGAAAGTATACTATCAGACCGGGCGAGGAGTAAATCAGGCCGTTGACGGCATTTCATTCGAGCTGGATCAGGGTAGTAGTATCGGTCTTGTCGGCGAATCTGGTTGTGGGAAGAGCACAACGGTCAAGGGAATCGTCCGCGTTATGCCCACCAATGCTTTTATCCCTGAGGGTGAGGTTTATTTTAATGGCAGTGATATTCTTAAATCTGCCGAGAAGGAGATGCGGCAACTACGCTGGCGAGATATTTCGATCGTACCACAGGCGGCGATGGACTCCCTTAATCCTGTTTATACGGTGAGAAATCAGTTTTTAGAAGTGATGCAGCTTAAAGGTGATCTCAACAAAAAACAGGCCCTGGTCAGAGCAAAAGAACTCTTTGCCCTGGTCGGTTTAAATAGTGATTTATTAAATTATTATCCCCACCAGTTTTCCGGGGGAATGAAACAGAGGGCAGTTATTGCCCTGGCCCTTGCTCTTAATCCCAGGTTAATCATTACTGATGAACCGGTCACTGCCCTTGACGTGATTGTACAACATCAGATCCTCAATGAACTGAAAGAATTGCGGCAGCAGCTCGGCCTTGCCATGGTAATGATAACCCATGATATCTCTGTTGTAGCCCAGACCTGTGATCAGATAGCGGTGATGTATGCCGGTAAAATCGTGGAAAAAGGGAAGGGAAAACAGGTCCTGAAAAATCCGCTCCATCCCTATACAATGGGGCTAAAAAATTGCTTCCCTAATTTGAATCAACCGAATAAAGAGTTGATCGCAATCGCCGGTTCCCCGCCCGATTTGATCGATCCGCCTCCGGGCTGTCGTTTTTATGAACGGTGTCCCTTTGCCATGACCCAGTGTCAATTGGAGGAGCCCGGGCTGGAAGAGCTGGAGTCGGGACACTTATCCGCCTGTTTCCTGCGCGAAGATATCGATCAATACAGAAACAAGGCGAAAGAGGTGGAAACATGGCTACAAGTGATTATATAATTGAGCTTCATCAGGCTAAAAAATTCTTTCCGATCAGGCCTAAGCTCTTTCGTCGTTCGGGGAGTGACGATTATCTTAAAGCAGTTAACGGGGTCAGTTTTAAGTTAAAACAGGGAGAATCACTGGGCTTGGCCGGAGAGAGCGGCTGTGGTAAAACCACAACCGGTAAGATTTTGCTTAAACTTTGTGCAATGACCGGTGGTAGTTATTTTTTTAAAGGCCGGGATATAACTACCCTTACTGCTAAGGAAGAAATTAAATCCTTCCGGAAACAGGCTCAGCTTATTTTTCAAAACCCTTATGATGCCCTGAACCCGCGTTTTACGATCTACCGTTCCCTACTGGAGCCACTGATTATTCATAATCTTGGTACTCAACAGGAAAGACGCGATATGATCCGGGCGGTGATGGAGCGGGTTAATCTTAAGCCGGCTGAAACTTTTTTTGAAAAGTACCCCCACCAGATGAGTGGGGGCCAACTACAGCGGGTTGTCCTGGCTAGAGCCTTGATTGTGGACCCGGCTTTTATTGTTGCTGATGAGCCGGTTTCAATGTTGGATGTTTCGGTCCGGGCCGGGGTGCTTAATCTAATGAAGGAGATAACCGAGAAGATGGACCTGACTACGGTCTATATCTCGCATGACCTGTCATTGATCCAATATATGTGTGATTATACGGCGATCATGTATTTAGGCAAGATTGTCGAGTTGGGACCTTCACGGGAGTTAATTGCCGCACCAATTCATCCCTATACCAAGGCCTTGATTAGTGCGGTGCCGATCCCTGACCCCGATGTGGCCAATGAGGCCGTTAATATTAGTAATAATGTGCCTAGTCCGATTAACCTTCCGCCCGGTTGTATTTTTCAGGACCGCTGTCCGGTTGTAACTCAACTCTGCCGGCAAGAGGAACCGGTATTCAGCGAGGTGGCGGCTGGGCATCGTGTTGCCTGTCATCAGGCCGAGACTTAGGGTTTAGCTTGAAAAGAAAGAACAAAGAGCCAAGAGTAAAACAAAAGGAGGTTGCTATGAGCAAGATAGTTTATGTCGTACCAGGAATTATGAATCAAGCGGAGATGGACCGGAGGGGCAAGTTACTTCAGGAATGGGCTTTTCCCGGGGTTGAGACAGCTATTACCGGGGTTACCGAAGGACCGGCCTCTGTAGAATCGATGTATGAGGAATATCTGAGCATCCCGGCAACTGCTGCTAAGATTTACCAGTTAGAACAGGAAGGGTATGATGCTGCGATTGTAGGGTGTGCCGGTGATCCCGGACTGGACGGGTTAAGAGAGATCACGACCAAGATGTTGGTGGTCGGTCCCGGTCAGACCAGTATGCAGGTGGCCGCTATGCTCGGTAACCGTTTTTCTGTTCTGACGGTTACCAGCAGTACTGTAGCCAGTTGTTATGAGCTGGCCCATCAAGCCGGAGTTGCCGCCAAACTGGCTTCAGTTGAACCCTTGGAGATACCGGTTTTGGAGTTAAGTCGGGACCGAGAGACCACCATTGCAAAAATAGTCTCGATCGGTCGAGCGGCAGTAAAGGAAGCACGGGCCGACGTGCTGGTTCTTGGCTGTATGACAATGGGTTTTCTTGATGTGGCTGAAGAAATTCAGGAAAAGCTCGGGGTACCGGTAGTAAACCCCTCCAAAGTTGGACTAAAGGTGGCGGAAGCCCTGGTCGGTAGTGGACTGAAGCATTCTAAACAGGCTTTTATGCTCCCCCCTAAATTAGCAAGTGGGAAGGTTAGATCATTGGCTGAGCTCTACATCAAAGCTGAATGAGGTGGATTAGATGAAAAAAGGCTACCGTGGATACCGCTCTTATGATTACCTGGAAGCTGAGCATGATTATCAATATTTTAAACTGGCGGCAGAGGTAGGCCGGGTAAAACCTTACCGTCTCCCCTTAAACCAGGAAGAAGAGGAGAGATTTGAAGAGATGATTAGCAAGAATTTGATCATCTCCCTGCATGAACACCCTACTATTATTCCGGAGCAACTGCAAGAACTAGAACAGTATGAACGACAGGGGCGAGAAGCAACGGCTTTTGCCGGACTGGCGGAGTCCTGTCTTGATGTAATCTTTGATAATATGATGGACGGAACCTGTGTTATCCACTCCAAGGCCGGGTGGAAATGGGAAGATATTATTCATGATATCGGCATGCGGACATGTGATATCGACCATCAGGATTTTTTGATCAAAGGGGAGCGGTTGGACGATTTTTATCAGGCCAAAACAGAAGATAAGATCGCCTGGGTCAAGTCCCTGGAAAGTGCTACGATGATCGAGAATGAACTGGAGAGAATTGAAATTCTTTACGGTCTGGGAGTCAGGATGATCGGGATCACCTACAGTGAGTCCAATAGTCTTGGTAATGGGTTGAAAGAGAAACAGGACGGCGGGTTGACTATTTTTGGTCATCAGGCCGTTGAACGGATGAATAAAGTCGGAATGGCGATTGACCTTTCCCATTGTGGGGATCAAACCGCCCTAGATGTGATTGCCGCCAGCACCAAACCGGTCTTTATTAGCCATATCGGGGCCAGAGCCCTCTGGAATATCAAGAGATTAAAACCGGATGAGATCTTGAAGGCTTGCGCAGCAGCAGGCGGGGTGATCGGGGTCGAGGCCGCTCCTCATACTACGATCACGAAAAATAACCCGGACCACAATCTGGAGTCATATATGGAGCACTTTGAATACATCAAAGAGCTGGTGGGTATTGACCATCTGGCCTTTGGACCCGATACCCTTTACGGGGATCATGTCGGACTACACGACCTTTTCAGCTCGAATATGTCGATTGAAGAACAGACTGCCACCACAACCCACCAGAAAATAGAGTATGTTAAGGGCTTGGAAAATCCAAGCGAAGCCATGGAAAATATCATTAGGTGGTTGGTTAAGCACAATTATTCGGCAGAAGAGATCAGCAAAGTAGTCGGAAAAAATATTCTTCGGGTCTTAAAAGAGGTATGGAACTGAGGGTGAGCAGATGTGATGGCGGGAGGTATTATTATGCTAGATTATACCTTGAAAAGGTTGTTGAACAACTAATATAATTTACACTGTTACAGATCAATTAAATCAATATGATAAGGGGATGTTTAAAATAGGACTTAATAAAAGATATAAAGGATATAAATCCTTTGAATATCTGGAAGCAGGCTATGATTATCGTCAATTTGAGCTGGTTAATGAAATGAAGCGAGTTGAACCGTATTTGCTCCCTTTGACCAAAGAAGAGGAGCAGAGGGTGCAGAAAATAATGGCTGATTCGATCGTGATCTCGCTCCATGAACACCCGGTTCTCTTTCCGGAGGATATGGGGAATGTCTTTGAATATATCCGGGAAGGGAGGCAGTTTACTGCCTATCAAGCCCTGGCCAATTCACCACTTGATGCTGTTTTTGACAACATGATGGATGGGATCTGTTCGATTACTTCCAAATGTGGTTGGAAGTGGAATGATGTCCTTTATGATCTGGGGATTAGGCTTAGTGATATCGCCCATCAGGACTATATCGTCCGTTGTGAGAAGGTTGCAGATATTAAAAAGGCCCATCAGCAGGGACAGCTGGCTTTAATCCCAACAATTGAGGGAGCGGCCATGATTGAGAATGAATTGGACCGGATTGAGATCCTATATGGATTTGGGGTCAGACTGCTCGGGATAACTTACAGTGAGGCCAATGGTCTGGGTTCAGGCTTGAAGGAAAAGAATGACGGTGGTCTGACCGTTTTCGGCAGACAGGTTGTCGAGCGGATGAATAAGATAGGAATGGCGATCGATATTTCCCATGTCGGGGACCAGACTTCACTAGATGTGATTGAGGCCAGTCAGAAACCGGTTTTTATCTCCCATGCCGGGGCCAGAACCCTCTGGAACAGCAACCGCCTTAAAACCGATCAGGTTCTCAAGGCTTGCGCGGCCAAGGGAGGAGTGATCGGGATCGAAGCTGCGCCCCATACTACCCTGACCGAAAGAAATACTGCACATTCGATCGATTCTTTTATGGAGCACTTTGAATATGTTAAAGACCTGGTCGGGATTGACTTCGTTAGTTTTGGTCCAGATACCTTGTATGGAGACCATGTCGGCCTGCACCATGCCTTTGCCGAGCACCTTTCGATTAAAGGTTCGCGGGAAGGCGGCAAGGATTTTGCAGAGGTTGAATATGTCAAGGGTCTGGAGAACCCGACGGAAGCCGCGCATAATATTATCAGATGGCTGGTCAAGAATAACTACTCCAATCAAGAGATCGACAAGGTGATCGGGGGCAATACCCTAAGGGCACTGGAAGAAATTTGGTATTAACCCGGTATGATAGGATCACCTTTGCACCTTGAGCAGGGGTGATCTTTTTAATCTCTAATTTGTTTAAATAGTTCTTGACAAAAAATAAAAATGTAATATAATATTAACGAACGTTAGTTAATATTATATTGATTTTAGAAAGGAAAACTATGGATAAAGAGGCTTTTTTTCTGAAAAGGATACAGGAAGCAACTTCGACTAAAGAGAAACTTTTTATTAGTGCGGTCTACCTTTTTGCTAAAAAAGGTTATGCTAATGTCGGTATTAGGGAAATATGTAGTTCGCTCAATATTAAAGGGAGTGCTTTTTACAATCATTATCATAGTAAAAAAGATTTATTTAAAGAAATTCTCGATTGTTTTTCCGCAATGATCAATAAAATGACTTTTTCCGATGAAGAGATCGACGAGATGGCTACTAGGGGTGATATTAGGTATTTCTTAGAAGAAAACATGCGGAAGTTTAGTCAAATTACTAATAATACCTTGTTTTATACCATTTTGCAAATTATACTGATGGAAAGCTATACTAATGAACAGGCCTATACTCTTGGAAAAAACAACTTATATTATTGGCGGAGGGGTTATACGGAAAAAGTGTTAGCAAAGATGATCGAAAATGGCTCGATCAAAGAATTTGATGTTAAAATGATAACTGCCGAATATTACTATGCCCTCAAAGGCCTTCTCGATGAATATCTTTTACATGAGGTGTGGAATGAGGATAAAAGTGCGATAATGGAGAAAATTACTCAGCATATTGATTTTTTTGTTAATATTTTAAAAAAGTAAGATTGTATTTGATGGGCAGTTATAACCGATCAAACATGAAGGGAGGGAGGAGAAGCAAATGAGTTTTGTCGCTAAAATGAGCAGTACCGGACTGTTACTTGTCCTTTCAATTGGTACCGGTTTTTGGCTGAGTAGTTATGGTAAACCGTTTAACAGCGCATTATTTAATATCCATAAGCTAATTGCCCTGGCTACTGCAATCTATACGGCTATCTTAGTTCGTAATTTACTAAAAGGGATTGATACCAGTGCGCTCATCCAGATCATGGTGATAGCTTTGGGATTGAGCCTTATTATATTATTTGGTTCCGGTATTTTGTTGAGTCTTGGTAAAGCACCGTATAATTTAATTAAGACTGTTCACACCATTACAACCTTTTCAACGCTGCTAGCAACTGTAATAACATTTTATCTTTTACTAATCAACAGGAGCTAACCCGAATAGAAAAACTTATTATCTGGATTATGTTGATTAGTTTGCAGTGAAGATGGAGGGAAGATATAATGGAAAGAAAAAAAGTTATTGAGTTTTTGATTGAAGCCAAAAGGGCAACCTATGCCGGGAATGGTCCTGAAAGAAGATCATCCAGACCTAATTCTCATGATTTAGAGTATGAAAAAGCAAACTTAAAATATATTGATACTTATTTAGGTGGAGAAAATTTTGCTGGTGAAGAAGCATTGTGGGATAATGATAAACCGTTTTGGTCAATGAATTATATTGGACGTATTATCGCTGATGGATTTAGGGGGAGCTTTTTAAAAGAAGCATTATTAAATGTTCCAGCAGAAATGCCATACAGGGGACCGCAATATTATGAGAAAGATAATTATGTCTATAAATGCACTGTTGACGGGGATTTCGATTGGTTTAGCGGATATGAGGAAATATATAATAATCGAAATAAAGTTTATGAATGTATGTTTCATTGAGGATCAGTTAAATGTGATCTTTAGGTTTATCTATATTGGAGGTATGTTATTTTGATAACACTAAGGACACTTGCTACTGCATTTATCACAAATAGTAATCGAATATTATTAATGAAAAGGAATAAAGAACGAAAATTTGCACCAGGAATATGGGCAGCAGTTGGCGGTCATTTAGAACCAGATGAATTAAATACTCCGCGAACGGCGTGTTTACGAGAAATACACGAGGAGATTGGTCTTAGTGAAGATGATTTACATTATTTAGATTTAAAATACATTATATTAAGAAAAAGCAATTTAGAAATTAGAATTCAGTATGTTTTTTTTGGCAAAACAGATCAAGTAAAGACTAAACAGACTGAGGAAGGGAAATTGTATTGGATCGAGGAGTCAGAATTGTTTAATAGAGAGATGACATATACAACAAAAATGACATTAAAACATTATATCGAAAATCGTAAATGGTTGAAAAAAATTATTGTTGGAGTAGTAGACGAATGTAACGGGAGTCCAGTTATGAATTGGAACTGTATAGAAGATTGGGGTACTGAAAGCTTAATTTAGCTAAATCAGTGAATTTTAACCTTTATTATCAAGAAATCCCCCATCTTCTTTTAGTGGCGGGATGAAGTGGTAAGGTCTTGATTTTTGTTACAAAATATAGACGAAAAGTTATCAATGATATAATATCCGGTCGATTAAAAGAAATCTTTGAGAATATAGCACCAAAATATAATATTGTATTGCAAAAATTCAATCATGATATTGATCATGTACATATGGTGCACCAATAGAAGTCATTTTATATAAATTTCTTTGAAAAGAGAGCTGGTTATCCAAAATTCAAAGATAAATTTCACTATACTTCTTTTACTATTGCTCAAGCTGAAGCTAAAAGAAACTTTGGCAAGAAAGGATATATCTATATTTCTAAGATTGGATATGTGAAACTACAAATTAAGTAAAAAGAAAAAAGGCAGTAAAAATAGACTCAAAGCTAAGAAAAAACTTCAGAACTTACATGAAAAGATAACTAACCAGCGAAGAGATTATCTACATAAAGTAAGTTATAATATAGTCCAAGAAAATGACTTAATCTGTATAGAGGAATTGCAAACGAGCAATATGATGAAGAATCATAAACTTGCAAAATCGATAGCTAACGTAAGTTGGAATAGATTAAGTTTGTATCTGGAATATAAATCAGAGCTTTATGGTAAAGTATTTGTTAAGGTTGACCCCAAGAATACT
>JAKSCG010000115.1 GCA_022360715.1 Halanaerobiales bacterium | reverse complement strand
GTCAATCATATTGACATCCTTTAGGTCAACCGTTGCCGATTCATAGGCAATATTTAGGGGATGCTTAAGCGGTACATTCCAAACGGGGAAGGTCTCAAACTTAGAATACCCTGCCACTCTTCCAAGTTTATACTCATGATATAGCTGACTTAAACAGGTGGCAAGCTTACCACTGCCTGGTCCTGGGGCAGTCACAACTACAATGGGCTTTGTAGTTTCAATGTAAGGATTTTTTCCATAACCCTCATCACTAACAATCGTGTCTACATCTGTAGGATATCCCTTTGTTGCACGATGGGTATATACCTTAATGCCTCTACGCTCCAGCTTATTCATAAATACCGTTGTTGCAGGCTGATTATCATATCTCGTAATTACAACACTATTAACATCTAAATCATATGACCTAAAATCATCAATCAATCTTAAAACATCCATATCGTAGGTGATACCAAAATCGCCTCGAATCTTGTTTCTCTCGATATCCCCGGCATAAACACAAATAATGACCTCAATCTTTTCCTTCATCCTATGTAGCAACTTAATTTTTGCGTTTTCATCGAAGCCGGGAAGTACTCTTTTTGCATGTAGATCAAATAAAAGTTTTCCTCCAAACTCTAAATAGAGTTTGTCATAATCGTTCACCCTTTCAAGTATGAACTTTGACTGTTCTTCTAAATATTTTTTGTGATCAAATCCTATTTTCATAATTTCCCTCACTATTCTAGATTATTCTTTGATTATTTTATCATCAAATAAGCTAAATTGTAATGGTCATTATGGATATTTTTTTATTTTTTTATCAATAAACCTAAAAAACACTAAATGTGATGTCAGTCGGTTATATTTCACTCATAGTGGTTGATATTAGGGTTAGTATTTAGTAAGTTATCTACTATTTCAATTGATTTATTAAGTCTTTGATTGTAGTTACCACTAATTTCTATTAGTTTATCACCAAAGCCTTTTTCTATGTACATATTCTTAAGCTTATCATGCAG
>JAKSCG010000121.1 GCA_022360715.1 Halanaerobiales bacterium | reverse complement strand
GTAGTGCGATGGGTCAACAAAAGATGATCATCCAGGCAATTGATGCCGGGGCTAAAGATTTTATTGTTAAGCCTTTTAAAGAAAACAGGGTATTAGAGGCAGTTCAGAAACTTGAATTTTAATAAAATGGTATATTATATTTTATTATAATTTTACATATCTGTTTATACAAAAATTTACCTGTCCAAAAAATCATTGAGAGGAGTGTCAAAATGAATGGTAATTCAATTATTAACTTGATCGGTACAGGAATGGATGGGGCACTTATTCGGCATAACTACATTTCCAATAATATAGCTAATGTTGATACACCGAATTACAAAAGGAAAGACCACAACTTTATCGAGGTATTACAGAAAAACACCGCATCCAACACTCAATTGTCTCTAAGAAAAACTAACCCAAAACATATTCAGACTGGTTTAACTTCAACCTCCGGGCAGGCTAAAGACCTTTTGCTAAATAGTCGGACCAGTTATCGAAATGATGGTAACAATGTTGATATTGATGTGGAAATGGGCGAACAGGTTAAAAATGCCCTTTATTATAATACACTGACTAAACAAATCAATGACCGCTTTAGTATTCTAAAAGATGTCATCAGTAAAGGTGGTAGATAATTATGTTTGACGCATTTAATATTAGTTCATCCGGGATGACGGCCCAGCGCTTACGAATGGATATTATTGCCGATAATATTGCCAATGCCGATACAACCAGAACGAGTGATGGCAGTACATATCGTCGCAAGATTCCAATTTTTCAGGCTAAAGAA
Organism: Halanaerobiales bacterium; assembly: GCA_022360715.1. Lineage (GTDB taxonomy): Bacteria > Bacillota > Halanaerobiia > Halanaerobiales > DTU029 > JAKSCG01. The sequence goes on along the minus strand of JAKSCG010000121.1, from coordinate 31,943 downwards.
GAGCTTTCCTTTAAAAAGAGGTTAAAAGCCACTCTGGGAGAAAGTGCCGGTGGTCAGGGGGTCAAGGTAATAAATATCAGTGAAGATCAATCCCCTTTTAAATTGATTTTCAATCCGGGTCACCCTGATGCTAATGAAGATGGTTATGTAACCATGCCAAATGTCAATATTGTGACGGAGATGGTCGATATGATCGATGCGGCCCGGGCTTTTGAGGCTAACATTACGGCCTTAAATACTTATAAATCAATGGCGATGAAAGCGATCGAGATCGGGCGGGGTTAAGACAATTCAGTTAGGGTGGTGAAGATGATTAAATTAACTGAGGTAACAAATAATTTCCAGTTGAGTGGTTTAGCGCCGGTGCAAAAGGTTGACCCAGAGAATTCCCTCTCTTTTGTGGACTTACTGAAAGATAAAATTATGGAAGCCAATAATTTAAAGCTGGAAGCTGATCAACTAACTACCGATTTTGTACTGGGTAAGACCGATAATATTCATCAGATTCCGATTGCTACTGAAGAGGCGAGGATAGCTCTCAGCCTTATTTCCGCAGTGCAGAATAAGGTAGTAGAAGCCTATAAACAAGTTATGAGGATGCAACTGTAGAGATAGTTTAATAAGTTATGAAAGAGGTTAGAAAATGGCTGACTGGCTTAATGAGTATATAGGACAGCTTAAAGATATTTGGAAAAAACTTAATAAAAGAGTTAAAATAGTTATTACTTTCGGGGTTTTTGCCGTTTTATTTGCTTTTATATTATTAATGTTTTATGGTGGGGAACAATATCAGCCGTTATTTAGCCAACTTGACCCTAGAGATGCTGATTCAATTATGGAGAGATTAGAAGAACAGGGGGTTCAATACCAACTGGCTGACGGTGGTAAAACAATTATGGTTCCTGCTTCAACGGTCTATAAAACCAGGTTAGATATGGCCGGGGAGGGACTCCCTACCCAGGGAGTAGTCGGTTTTGAAATCTTTGATCAGAGCAGTTTCGGTACAACTGATTTTGAGCGCAGAGTCAACTATTACCGGGCACTAAGCGGTGAACTTAGCCGTTCCATTCAGGCGATGGATGTGGTCGAATATGCTAAGGTTCAGATTACTGCCCCCAAAGACAGCTTATTTGTTGAAGAAGAACAGAGTGCTGAAGCCTCGGTTTTACTAAAAATGATCCCAAATTTTCAAATCAACGAGGCCCAGGTCAGAGCGATTGCTAATCTGGTGGCCAGTGCGGTACAGGGAATGGCTCCGGAGGGAGTGACAATTGTCGATACCAGTGGAAATCTACTGACCAGATATCTAAAAGATAAAACCGATTTGTTTGGACAGGAATTAACCATGAATCAGTTTGAAATTCAACGACAATTTGCCGAAGAGATTCGCCGTGATTTAAGGGCGATGTTAACCAGAGTGCTCGGTCCTGATAATTTTTCGGTCCAGGTTAAGGCTAAACTAAACTTTGATCAGCGTCAGGTTGAGAGTAAAGTCTATACCCCGGTTGTCGATGAACAAGGTATTATTCGGAGCCAGCAGGAAAAAAAGGAGAATTACGAAGGTGCTCTTTCGCCGGCAACGGGTGTGCCCGGAACTACCTCTAATTTGCCCCAATATCAATCGGTAGATGAAGAAGAGGGTAGTGGCAGCTATAGTAGCTCTGATGTGATTACTAATTTTGAGATTAATGAGAAGATTGAACGCCATATCTACTCTCCCGGTGGGGTTGAATATTTGTCGGTAGCTGTTATTATTAATAATTTATTACCGGAAGAAGATATTGACAAGATCGAGAATGCAATCCAGACGGCCATTGGTTATAACCCGGAACGGGGAGATCAGGTAACCGTTACCAGTCTCGCTTTTGATGATTCACTAAACGAGGATTTAGCAAGGTTCCAGGCCGCTGAAGCATCGGCTCAAAGGACCAGAATGTTGATTAATGCCGGCTTAATTGCTTTAATTTTACTTATTTTGATTATTACCATATTTATCTTTAGACGCCGGATGGGAGATAGTGGAGAATTACGTACCGGCAAACAGGCTATTGACTACATCATTGATGAAGACCTTAAACTGGAAATAGCTGCGACTGATATGACCGAAGAACAGAAGAGGCGAATTCAGATCAGGGAACAACTTACTGAACTGGTTAATGAAAAACCGGAAGAGGTCACGCAAATGATCAAAAGCTGGTTAGTGGATGAATGATAAGGGGTTGTTATGAATGATGATATACAAAGATTTAAGTGGAAAACAAAAAGCAGCTATTTTGTTAGTTTCACTTGGTCCGGATACATCTGCCAGTATTTTCCAACACCTAAGTGATGACGATATTGAAGAATTAACCCTGGAAATTGCCAATTTACAACCGGTAAGTAGTGATTTAAAGGATCAGATCCTGGAGGAGTTTTTCCAATTATGTCGAGCCCAGGATTATATAAACCGGGGGGGGATTGAATATGCCCGCGAGGTTTTAGAAAAAGCGGTCGGCCACAACAAAGCCAATGAAATTCTCGGTCGATTAACTGCTACTTTACAGGTCAGGCCTTTTGATACAATTCGTAAAACCGATCCCTCGCAATTGATGAATTTTATTCAGGGAGAACATCCCCAGACGATTGCCCTGGTGATGGCTTATCTGCAACCGGAACAGGCCTCAAAAATCCTGGCCTATTTACCCCAGGAGATCCAGGCCGATGTTTCCAGGAGAATTGCTTTGATGGATCGGACTTCTCCCGATATTATCAAAGAGGTTGAGTCAGTTCTGGAACATAAACTATCCTCAATCGTCACTAATGAATACGCATCAGCCGGCGGGATTGATTCCATAGTCAATGTACTCAATTTGGCCGACCGGGGGACTGAAAAGAATATTCTGGAACACCTGGAAGAAAAGGACCCGGAGCTGGCTGAAGAAATCAGAAAGCGGATGTTTGTCTTTGAAGATATTGTCATCCTTTCCGATCGAGGTGTACAATTGGTGCTCCGTCAGGTTGATACTCATGATGTAGCTTTGGCTTTAAAGACTTCCAGTGAAGATGTCGAGAATAAAATTTACCGGAACATGTCAAAAAGGGCGGCTGAAATACTGCGGGAAGACATTGAATATATGGGACCAGTCAGGTTGCGCGAGGTGGAAGATGCTCAACAGAGGATTGTTAATGTGATCAGACAATTGGAAGACAGTGGAGAAATTGTCATCGCCCGTGGTGGAGAGGGTGAAGTAATTGTCTAATATTATTAAGTCTTCCAATATTGTTGGGACTTATTTGCTGCCGGATCAAGAAATAGTACCAAAAAAGATTGAAAAAGCGAAGTGTACTAAGCTAAGCGAAAAATTTGAGGAAAAAGAAGAATTAGTCGAACGAGAAGCAGAGAAAGAAGAGCTGGAAATTATTGATGCGGCCCGGAGCGAGGCGGAAGAAATCATTAACCAAGCCCGGCAAAAAGTCAGCGAAATGCTGGAAAAAGCTGAACAGGAAGCCGCTGCTAACCTGGAACAATATAAAAAGGAAGGCTATCAGGTCGGACATCGTGAGGGTTATGAGCAGGGGCAGTTGGAAGGACATCAGGCGGGCTTAAGCAAGACGACTGATACCCTGGCTACACTGGAGAATGTTGTGATTGAAACAACTAATCAACTGGGGAACAGGGTTGAGCAACTATCGGCCGATCTGATTGAGCTGGCCTTGAAAATAGCGGAGCGCATGGTTAATAGCCATTTGCCGGTTGAGCCGACTCTGATCAACAATATCGTTAAAGAGATGGTACAGGGGATCAATAATATTAATCAGGTGGATATATATATTCACCCTGATTTATTAGAATATATAGATGAACAAGATTTTAAGGATAATTTAGCCAGGCAGAAGGTACATATTTACGGAGACGGCAAGCTGGAGTTTGGGGACTGTATTGTTGAGACAGAATTAGGCGGTAGGGATGGAACACTGAGTAATAAGCTCCGCTTACTGGAAAGAGAGCTTTTAAAAGGGGCCGGTTTTGATGAAGGGGCTTGATCTGGCCAAACTGACCTCCCGCCTGGACCAGATCCAGATTAACAGTAATTTTGGCCGAATTACCAGAGTTATTGGCTTGATCATTGAATCCCAGGGACCGGAAGTGAGTATTGGTGAGTTATGTTTAATTAAAAACGGTCATCACCTGGTGCGGGCAGAAGTGGTCGGGTTTGATAATAATCGAGTTTTACTAATGCCGCTCGGGGAAATGGATGGGATTACCCCCGGGGCCAGGGTAATAGCTACTGGGGAACAACTAATGGTTAAAGTTGGCGAGGATTTATTGGGAAAGGTAGTCGATGGTCTGGGGAAGCCAATTTATCATCAAGGGCCCCTACCGGGACTAGTTGACGTCAAAGTAAAAGCATCTCCCCCCGCTCCGCTGACACGGCAGCGGATAACCCGGCCGTTGAGTCTGGGAGTCAGGAGTATTGATGGTCTTTTGACCTGTGGTCGCGGCCAAAGGGTCGGAATATTTTCCGGTAGTGGGGTTGGTAAAAGTACTTTGATGGGAATGGCAGCCCGGAATACGGCGGCTGATATCAATGTGATCGGTCTGGTCGGGGAACGGGGCAGAGAGGTCAGGGAATTCCTGGAAAGAGACCTGGGAGAACAAGCCCTGGCTCGCTCAGTGGTTGTAGTGGCTACCTCTGATCAACCCGCTCTGGTCAGGGTAAAAGCGGCTTATGTTACTACCGCTATCGCCGAATATTTTCGCAATCAGGGGCATGATGTCTTATTGATGATGGATTCAATTACCAGAGTGGCCATGGCCTGGCGGGAGGTAGGGTTGACCGTGGGAGAGCCCCCGGCAACCAGGGGATATCCCCCTTCGGTTTTTGCCGAACTACCTAAATTGCTGGAACGAACCGGGACTAATCAACATGGCTCAATTACTGCTCTTTATACGGTATTGGTAGAGGGTGATGACTTCAATGAACCGATCTCTGATGCGGTCAGGGGTATCCTGGATGGACACATCCTCCTTTCCCGGGAATTGGCCGACCGCAATCACTATCCGGCGGTAGATGTGCTGGGCAGTGTCAGCCGGGTAATGCCAGAGGTGACGGAGCAAGCACATCTGGCCGCTACCGGCGAATTCAAGAAACTTCTGGCTGATTACCGTGCATCAGAAGATTTAATTAACATCGGGGCTTATCAACCGGGAAGTAATCCGGCCGTTGACCGGGCGATCAATAAAATTAAGGAGATTAATGATTTTTTACGACAGGATATGGCTGAGAGTTCCGCTTTAGACGAGACAATTAACCGGTTAAAGGAAATAGTTAGTTAAATCTATTCAAGGGTGGCTGAGCATGAAAAAATTTCAGTTTAAGTTGGAGCGGGTATTAGATATCAGGAATCTACAGGAAGATATTTCACGTAATCACCTGCTCCAGGAAAAAAATAAAGCAAAAAAGGTCGAAAGAGAGCTGGAACAGCTGAACTCCCGGCAAGAGGATCTTTATCGTTATATTCGGAAGCAGGATAGTATTACAACGATAGGGCGAATCCAGGCCAATCATTATCTCCATTTTCAACGCCAGCAGATTAAACAGGTGGAAGGGGTTTTGTCGACCCAACAGGAAGAGGTTGATAAATGCCATGCCGATTTTTGTGAAAAGAGAAAGAAAAGGGAGATCCTGGAGTGGTTAAAAGACAAGGACTACCGGCAATACCGTCAAGATTTACTGCGCAAGGAGCAGCAGATTGTCGATGAAATAAGTCAACGGCTGAAAGGGGGAGGGTGGTTTGAATGAAAAAGTATTTTATTATCTTTTTATCCTTTGTTTTAGTGATTGTAGTAATCTGGTTACTGCAGGTTTACGGAGTAATCTCCCTCCGCTCCTGGGGGGAAAAGCTTATTACCAGCACCCCCTTCCTGAAGGAGTATGTCCAGACTAATCAAGCCTATCAGGGTTTAGCCGATGACCGGCTGCATCTGCAAGAAGAGAAGAACAGACTGGCAAGTGAGAATCAGTTGATGACAAGGGAGCTCAAAAAGCTGAATGAGCAGGTCCATTTACAACAGGCCAAGATTGAAGAGTTGACCCAGGAGTTAGCTATTGCGCAAGAACAGAACAGGGATGAGCAGGAAAGGCTGGATAAATTGGTTAAAATTTATTCGGAGATGGAGGCAGCTGATGCGGCCAATATTATTCCGGCGTTGGAAAAAGAACTGGCCTTAACTCTGCTGCAAAACCTGAAAGAAGAGAAGACAGCTGCGATCCTAACTAATATTTCTCCGGAAGAGGCAGCGGAATTCTCCCGGGCTTTGTCAGTAGATTAAGATAAATAACATATTTTTGAAGAAAGGGGGTGAAAAAAATGCCGATGGTTGCACGAGGTTTGTTAAACCCAATGACCGGAGTCAATCGTGCCGGAAAAGCAAAGAGTCGGAATGGGCCGGTTGTGTTGCTGAAGGGGAATAAGATCAAGTCGACCGCTTTTAAAGAAATGGTCCGGGCCCAACAGGGAGATAGTCCTTTACCGAAAAAATCCCTAAAAAAGTTGAATGGGCTTTTACATCTATCCCCGGCTGAACTTGAACAGGAAATAGGCAAGATGGATAGCGAGAGCTTACTGGCTCTGGAGAACCTACTAAATATGCCGTTGAAAAAACTGTTCCAACAGTTGCAGGCTAATTGGCCGGAAGGCGCTATTAAATCGGAAGCCGCTCTGGAAAAGTCACTGGCCGGTATCCGTGCGCTGGTTTTAGCGAGGATCGGAGCTCTTGATGCTGACATAACCGAAAATCGATTTGTGGCCCTGAATCCTGAGCTAAATGACCCCGCCAGCAATCAACAGCTGACAGTGTCACAGGCTGATCAGGAGAATCCCGATAATCATCTTGCGGGAAAAGCTACTAAGCAGACTGAGCTAAACCAAAATACACCGCTGGGGAGAGAGCATCAGCCGGAGACCGACCTGGTGAATAAACAGGGTCAGTTAGGGGAGGAAAAAAGTAATCAGCCACCAGCAGAGCAGTTGACGGTAAAGCTTAAAGGACCTGGGTTAGCTGCTGAAGGAACAACAGAGAGTGCTTTGGCTGCACTCTACCCTCGGGCGAAGCAAGCAAATACCAACCCGAACCAGCAGGCCAGGCCGGAGCTGACGGTTCAACAGCATGAGTGGGGGAATCCCCTTAAAACTAAGGACCGCTTCTGGGAGAGTAGTGTTCGATTAATTAATGCACAAACAGAGCCGTCCGCTCAAACAGGGTTTAGGTCCCTGCTTCAGACTGAAGCGGATAACCGACTTACTGTTTTACAAAACGGCCAAGCGCAAAGTGGTCCGGGTGATAGCTTAAGCAGCCTGATTGGACAGACTACTAATCAGGGGAATGAGTGGTCGGAGTTGCATAGTTCAAAGATGACCACGGTCCGGCCTAATCTTTCCGGAGTGATTGAACAGATCAACCAGCGCTTGCAGGTAATCCAGGCCGGTCAAAATCAGCTTGATATTCAACTGGAACCGGCCGAACTGGGCAGAGTGAGGGTACAGCTCAGGCTTGAGGCGGGAGAACTTGTCGCCAAATTACTGGTGGAAGACCAGGGGGTCAAAGGGTACTTAGAGCAGAATCTTTCCGGTTTAAGGAGTGAGCTGGTCCGTCAGGGTTTCAGTATTGAGCAGATCCAGGTTGAATATAATGACTTAAGTCCGAAGGACTATAACTCCCAACAGGAATTTTATCAGCAAGAGGAACAGCCCCGTCACCAACTGGAGCAGGAAGAACCCCCGGAATTAGCATTTGCCGAGCTGGCTGCCTTGCTGGGAGAGGCTGAATTGGGGGAATTACCGGAAGGTCTGCTTGAAGATTACCGTTGGTTAAATCTCAATTATTATCGGAACAGGATGAATTTCCTGGCTTAAAGGAGTAAGATTGATTTAAAGTACAATGGAGGTGAGTAAAGTGACAATGATTGCCCAGACAACAAGTACTTCGACCAATGAAGCTGTTGATTATAATAGTTCACAGCAAGTGCAGGAAGATCAAAATCAACTGGATAAAGATGCCTTTTTTGAATTGTTGGTAACCCAGTTGCAGTATCAGGACCCTTTAAATCCGATGGATAATACCCAGTTTATTTCCCAGATGGCTCAGTTCAGCTCACTGGAACAGATGGAAAATATGAACCGGAATATGGATATGTTTTTGCGAATCCAGAGTGTTTCGGAAGGGGCTGCTCTGATCGGTCGAACTGTTGAGACGATTGACCCGGAGACCGGTGATAAAATTACCGGTAAGGTAAAAAGGGTTGATTTTGTTGACGGTAATAGCTACGCCATTATCGATGGTACAGCGGGGAAAGATCTGTTCATTGACATTAAAGGAATAACCAGTATTCACTAAATAGTTTAGGATTACTGGACTGGAGTGATTGTTTAATGGATAACCGGATTTTAGTAAACCAACCCTTACGACCAGTTAAGAGCATCAACCAGCCCCGCCAACAGCAGCCAAAAGGGTCGGCCGTTAAGGGCCCGTCCTTTAAAGAAGCCCTGGCCGAGCGGTTAAAAAAAGAAGTTGGGATCGACTTTTCCAAACACGCCCAGCAGCGACTGCTGACCAGGGGAATCGAGGTAAGTGCCAGTGACCTGGCCAAACTGGAGGATGGAGTGGCCAAAGCCGCCCAAAAAGGGGGCCGGGAATCACTGATTATCGTGAACAAAGTGGCTTATCTGGTTAGTATTGAAAACAAAAAAGTGATTACGGCGATTGATGATGCCAGTTTAAAGGAGAGTGTTTTTACCAACATTGATAGTGCCGTATTTATGTAGTGGTTGGGAAGTAAGCCAAGGATACTGGAAAGGCTGGACCTCTCAGCGTGTTCGAGGAAGCCTGCAGGGAATTACCGACTGTAGTCCTTGCCAGTATAACAATTTAAAGGAGGTCATGTTCAAAGATGATGCGTTCAATGTATGCCGGTGTTTCCGGTCTCAAGGTTCATCAGACCAAGATGGATGTTATTGGTAACAATATCTCCAATGTCAATACTACCGGCTATAAAGGTAGTCGAGTTACTTTTGTGGATATGTTGAGTCAGACTTTGCAGGGGGCCAAGGCTCCCCAGAACAACAGCGGGGGGGTCAATCCGCAACAGATCGGCCTGGGGGTTAGTGTCGGCAGTATTGATATCAACCACACGGAAGGTAATCACCAGACAACCGGCTATGGAAATGATCTGGCGATCCAGGGTAATGGATATTTTGTGGTTAATAACGGTCAACAGAATTTCTATACCAGGGCCGGGGCCTTAACCCTTGATGACTATGGTAACCTGGTTAATGCCGGTAATGGTTATATCATGCAGGGCTGGATGGCTGATGCCAATGGTAACATTAATACCGATTTGACGATAGAAGGGCTACGAGTCCCCTTTGGTGATACAATGCCGGGACGAAGTACTACCTGGACTTCCTGGACGGGTAATCTGGATGGCCGGCTGCTTGGTGGTCAGAGCACACCGGGGACAATTGCTGTTTTTAATTCCCTGGGTGGAGTACATACAATGACGATTCAATTTACAAGAGACCTGGCCGGTCCGCCTGCTGATGAAATAAGGCTGGATTCCGGTGCCGGGGCCTGGACGATGTCGGCAACAGCAGCTACCACTGCTGTTGATGTCAACGGATTAGAGATTAAGTTTGCCGAAGATGATGATGGTCCACTTACTGCTAGTTATGATGCGGCTTCCCACACGGTTACCCTGACCGGGGACTGGGATAATAGCCATGGTGGAGCGCCGGCCGGTGCAGCAGCTATAGAGACTGTAATCAATACTGAATTAACTGCTCATACTCTGACAAATGTTAATTTAGCGATTTCATCGGGTACTTTTGCTGCGGCCGACCTGGACGGAGCACCGACTCTTACCTTAATTTCAGCTGCCAATACCTGGAATTGGGAGGTGTCTGACGTTGACGGGGCTGTTCCCAGTTCGATTCAGGGTAATGGTACCTTAACTTTTAATGCTGACGGTACTTTTGCCTCACAGTCAATTACTAACAGTATTACCTTCGACCCGGACGGATCGGCGACGATGCCCGGGGATATTGGGATCGATTTTTCAATAATGACCCAGTCATCCGGCGACTCTACAGTAGAATCGTTAAGACAAGATGGGTTTGCAATGGGCTTTTTGGACAAATATTCGATTAATGATACCGGACAAATCATCGGCGGGTTTACCAATGGCCGCCATATGGAATTGGGACAGATTGCTATTGCTAATTTCAATAACCCCTATGGTTTAATGCGTGAAGGGGAGACATTATTTAGTCCGAGTCAGAATTCAGGTGAACCGCAGATTGATATCGCCGGCAGCGGCGGACGGGGGAAAATTCTGTCCGGCCGACTGGAGATGTCTAATGTCGACCTGGCCCAGCAGTTTACGGAAATGATTACGGCTCAGCGGGGATTTCAGGCTAATTCCAAGATAATTACGACATCTGACCAGATGTTACAGGAACTGGTAAATCTAAAGAGGTAATCAAAGCTTAACAAAAGGGGTGTGGCTGAATGATTAAATTAAAGAAGATTAATGGGGAAGAGATTGTCGTCAATGCCAGCTTAATTGAGTCGATTCAGTCCACCCCTGATACAGTCCTTACTTTAACCAGTAATAAGAAGATACTGTTGATGGATGAGGTGGACGAGGTAATCGAAAAAGTAATCAATTATTATCAAAGGATATACTCCAGTGTCAGGATAGAAAAGGGGTGAGAAAATGGATCTGGCGACAGTTATTGGTTTGATTGTAGGGATAGTCCTTATCGGCGGCTCAATGGTTCTTGATGGAAACATAGTACAATTTTACAGTGTTCAGTCGTTCTTAATCGTTCTGGGTGGTACCCTGGCCGGGACGATGATCAGTTACTCCTGGAATGAGTTGAGAAAACTACCGGCCCTGGTCAGAATTGCTTTTCAGAAACATCAATTAGAATCTGAGGAGATGATCGGGGTAATGGTTGGTTTTGCGGAAAAAGCCCGGCGGGAAGGGTTGCTGGCCCTGGAAAAAGATGTAATGGATATCGACGACTCCTTTCTTCAGAAAGGCATTCAATTAGTGGTTGATGGTACTGATCCGGAATTATTAAGGAATATCATGGAGACAAAGCTTACTTTTTTGGAAGAGCGACATGATAAAGGACGTAGTATGATGAGTACGATGGGGCAACTATCGCCAGCCTTCGGGATGATCGGTACCTTGATTGGCCTGATTCAAATGTTAAGTGAATTAGATGATCCGGATAAACTGGCATCCGGGATGGCCGTAGCCCTGATTACAACCCTCTATGGGGCATTATTAGCCAATCTGCTCTTTATTCCCTTGGCCGGGAAGCTGAGAGAACGAAGCAGTGAAGAGATCCTGATTAAAGAAGTAATTATTGAGGGGGTCTTATCGATACAGGCTGGAGAAAATCCCCGGATTGTCGAAGAGAAACTAAGGGCTTTTTTGGCGGAAAATCAGGAAGGCAGTGGAGCGGCAACTGCTCCGGAAGTAGATACAGTGGCGGTGGGAGACAATGCCTAAGGGTAGACGGAGAAACATTAAGAACCAAGAGGATCAACCCTCATCCCCGGCCTGGATGGTTACCTTCGGGGATATGATGACCCTGTTGCTGGTTTTCTTTGTAATGATTTATTCCTTTTCGGTGATGGATGTAGAAAAATTCGCGGGTTTTTTGTCATCATTCCAGGCACAACTTGGTGTACTTGATCGTGGTCGGACTTTAAGTGAAGAGGATTTTATAACAAAGGGTAGTATCGGTCAACACTTTAATCCCTCCACCCAGAATTTTCGGAAGGTTATGGGAGAGATGACCAGCTATATTCAGGAACAGGGTTTAGAGGGAAGGGTAGAACTGGAAATGACCAAAAGGGGTTTAGTGGTCAGGCTAACCGGTCAGGTCTTATATGAGCTGGGAAAAGCCGAACTTAAAGTCGAAGGAAAGGCTTTGTTGAACAAGATTGCCCGGGTAATTAAAGATATCCCTAATGATATCATGGTGGAAGGTCATACTGATAATTGGCCGATCAATAATGACGAGTTTCCCTCCAACTGGGAATTATCAACTACCAGAGCGACCAATGTGGTTAAGTTTTTTATTGAGATTAGCGGGATTGAAGCAGGGCGTCTGAAAGCAGCAGGCTATTCGCAGTATCGACCTTTGTTTCCTAATGACACCCCGGAACACCGCTCTAAAAATCGCCGGGTGGAAATAGTTATTTTAAATACTTTACATAATCATGAGCTGGAAAGGAGGTAGAGTTTAATGCCGAAAAAGGAAGGCGTCAGTTTTAAGACAATACTGGGTATCGGGATATTAATGTTTCTTATTGCCGCTGGAACCAGTTATGGATTTATAACCTTTATAAATTATAATGATGATCCGCAGCAGGCTACTAAAAATAGTATTGGACCTACTTATTCCCTGGGTGATTTTGTGGTAAATCTCGCCGGGAACAGGGGTTACCAGTATATTCAAGCAAGTATTGTCGTCGAAGTCAGCACAGATAACGTTATCGCTGAACTTGACAAAAGAAGTCCTCAGATCAGGGACGGGATCATCAGTATTTTACGGGAACAAGAAGTCGATGATATCGAAGAACCAGGCGCAACCGTAATTAAAAACCGGATTATTACCCAGTTAAATGAAATTTTGTTAACCGGTGATATTACACAGGTTTGGTTTACGCAATTAGTTGTACAATAGGAGGGAAAGTAGATGGCTGATGTTCTAAGTCAAAATGAAATAGATTCTCTTCTTTCAGCCCTATCTTCTGGAGATGTCGATGTAGAGGAGATGAAAAAGGAGTCAGAAAATCAACTGATTAAAGCTTACGATTTTCGACGACCTGACAAATTGTCAAAAGAACAAATGCGCACATTGCAGATGATCCATGAAAACTTAGCTCGTTCCTTGACTACGATCCTTTCAACCCAGCTAAGGTCGATGGTTGATTTTAATGTGGCTTCGATTGAACAGATTACTTATGAAGAATTTATCAGGTCACTACCGGAACCGACAATAATTGGCATCAGTGATCTCGAACCCTTTAAAGGTCGGTTTGTTTTTGAGATCAATCCGGATGTTGGTTTTGCCATTATTGATCGATTATTCGGGGGCTTCGGGAAGTCAATCTTTAAATCCAGACCATTTACTGATATCGAAAGGGTTGTCTTCCGGAAGGTGATTACCTGGATTCTGAGGGGGTTCCCCGAGGCCTGGGAGAATATTATCCGGGTTAAAGCAACCCTGCAGGATATAGAATCAAATCCCCAGTTTACCCAGATTGTACCCAGCAATGATATGACGATCTTAATTACCTTGATGGCGCGGATTGGTGATAATGAAGGCTTAGTTAATATCTGTATTCCGTATAACATGATTGAACCGATTGTACCCAAACTTAATGCCCAGCAGTGGTTTTCCAACACCAGGTCTGAACAGACTACTCAGCATATCAATACTTTGAAGAGCAGGATCAAGCGGACTTCCTTAAATATTTATGCGGAAATGGGGGGAGCCAATTTATCGGTGAAAGAACTGCTTTATCTCCAGGTAGGGGATGTCGTACAATTTAACCAAAAATCTAATGAACCGATTGACCTCCGGGTGGGTAATTATATTAAGTTTAGAGGGATTCCCGGCAATTCCAATAAACACTTAGCAATTAAGGTTGTTGAGGTGATAGATTCAGGAGAGGAAGGTGAGGATATCGATGAAGGATGAGCAAAATAAGGATATTCTATCAAATGATGAGATTGAGGCATTGATTAACAATGTAAATAGCCAAAAGGATAACGGAGAAGAACCGCTTAATCAGAACGGTTTAACCGCGGAAGAAACAGATTTCCTGGGTGAAGTCGGTAATATTGCGATGGGGTCTGCTGCTACCGCCCTTTATTCTTTACTGGAACAGAAGGTAGAGATTACTGCCCCGGACGTAAAAGTATCTACTTTAGCCGATGTTGTTAAGGAATACGAGCGACCGTGTGTTCTGGTCCAGGTAGAATACCTTACAGGTCTAGAGGGTGTTAATCTGTTGATCATTAAAGAAGAGGATGCCGCGATTATTGCCGATTTAATGATGGGGGGAGACGGTTCTAATGTCACCTTAGAGTTAGATGAGATTCACCTAAGTGCAGTCTGTGAGGCGATGAATCAAATGATGGGCTCTTCAGCTACTTCTATGTCCAGTATCCTTAATGAAGTGGTCAATATATCTCCGCCACAGGTAAAATACATTAATATTGATGAAGTTATTGAGGTAGTTGAGCAAAATTTCGCTAGTGATGAAGAAATTATTGATAATTCATTCCGGTTGAAGATTGGGGATTTAATCGACAGTAGTTTTAAACAACTCTCTAAACTTGATTTTGCCAAACAGCTGATATTTCAGTTAATGAGTCAGGAAAGTGCTCTGGCTGCCAAGGATTTGAATGTGGACAACAATACTGAAGCTAAGTTAAGCGGAGGAGATAACCAGATGGCAAATGGCATGATCGCTAAAGATGAACAGGTTGGTGTGCAGCGGGCCCAGTTTCCTAATTTTAGTGCCGGTGTCTCCCAGCCTTTGCCCCATAATATGGAATTAATCCAGGATGTCCCCTTGCAGGTAACGGTCCGGCTCGGGAAAACTCGCATGAAGATCCGGGAGATTCTGAAACTGGGAGAGGGTTCAATTGTCGAGCTGGATAAGTTGGCCGGTGAACCGGTTGATTTATTAATCAATGGTAAATTGGTCGCTAAAGGCGAGGTCGTTGTGATTGATGAAAACTTTGGTTTCCGGGTTAAGGACATTATCAGCCCCATGGACAGGATCAATAATATTTAACACTAAGGAGATATCATAATGAATTATGGCTGGGAGATCGCCAAAATTATTTTTTACTTGCTTCTGGTCCTGGGATTAATCTACCTGGTAACTTATTTCTTGCGAAAGACCCTGACTAAAACCGGGAAAGGGCAATATATTAACGTAATTGAACAGATTTATCTGTCCCCCAAACAAAGTCTGGTGCTGATTATGATTAATGATGTCGTCTTGCTACTAAGTAATAGTAATGAACAGCTCAGGGTGCTGAACAGGTGGGAACGGGCTGAGTTTAAGGAAAAGGAGCCAGAAGCAGTTTCGACAGCTTCCTTTAAAGACTACTGGCATCGATTGACCAGAGACAATCGGCGTGAGCATAATGACTAAAGAGATTCTGCTCTTGACCAGTATAATTTTGGTGCTGGTTGCCCTAATAATTCCGACCGATGTTCTGGCCGAACCGTTTCGACTACCGGATCTGCGTTTTGAGATTAATCAACCGGACGGGGCTCAACAAAATGGGGAAGATCTGGTCTTATCCTTGAGAATTTTACTGTTGCTGACAGTTCTGTCACTGGCCCCGGCCATTTTGGTGATGCTTACTTCCTTTACCAGAATCGTAATTGTTTTTTCGATCATTCGGTCAGCCCTGGCGATCAGACAGATGCCGCCCAATCAAGTCTTAATCGGGTTAGCCCTTTTCTTAACCGTCTTTATTATGGCACCAGTCTGGCAAGAGGTCAATGAAGATGCTTTACAACCTTATATTAATCAAGAAATTTCGACGGAAGATGCCTATCAAAAAGGGATTGAACCGCTTAGGGGTTTTATGTTTAAACATACCAGGGAAAAGGATCTGGCTCTCTTTGTTGATATGGCTAAACTGGCCAGACCAAATAACCGGAATGATGTACCGACATATGTCCTGATCCCGGCTTTTGTGATCAGTGAACTAAAGACCGCCTTTCAGATCGGCTTTATGATCTATATTCCTTTTTTGATGATCGATATGATTGTAGCCAGTATCTTGATGTCAATGGGGATGCTGATGTTACCACCGGTGATGATCTCGATTCCGTTTAAAATACTTTTATTTGTACTGGTCGATGGCTGGTATCTGATTATTGAATCGTTGATCAAGACTTTTAATTGAAAGGGGGAATCCTTGTGGACCTGAGTATTGCGATTGATATCGGACGAAGTTCGCTGATTATTGTCTTGGAAATTATTGCTCCGATCCTGGGGCTGGGGCTTATTACCGGGTTGCTGGTGGCTATTTTTCAGGCTACAACCCAAATCCAGGAACAAACCCTGGCGTTTATCCCTAAAATTTTGGTGGTCCTGGTCTCGATTGCCTTTTTCGGTCCCTGGATGTTATCAAAAATGATCAATTATGTAACTAATTTGTTTAATACCATCCCACAGTTAATTGGTTAGGGTGAAGAGTTAATGGATTTAGGAGATATTTTAAGCAATTATACCTATGTTTTTATCCTGATTATGGCCAGATATATTGGGTTATTTTTATTAGCACCAATCCTGGGCAGCCGGGTAATCCCGGTTAGAGTGCGCATTGCTTTGATCTATTTTCTGGCCGTACTTACTTTACCGATCTTAAGCAATTTACAGGCAATCGCGCTCCCGATTAACCCTGTCATCATCGGCCTGGGGGTTATTAGTGAACTGGCTGTCGGGTTTACCATTGGCTTTATCTCGTTTCTGGTCTTTGCGGTGATTCAGTTAGCCGGACAGTTTATTGATATGAGAATGGGTTTTGCGATTGTCAATGTGATGGATCCGATCACCGGGATGTCTGCCCCGCTGATGGGTCAATTTAAAAATGTATTGGCTATCCTGTTGTTTCTGACGATAAATGGCCACCATCTCTTGATTAAAACATTATATCAATCATATAATTTTATTGAGCTGGGCGGAGCTGCTTTTTCGCACTCGACCTTCCAATACATTTTTCAAACTACTGCCGATATTTTCATGCTGGCTTTTCAGCTCGCTTTACCGGTACTCGGAACACTCTTTATTGCTGATGTGATCTTTGGTTTTTTGGCCCGTTCCATTCCCCAGATGAATATTTTTATTGTCGGATTGCCTATGAAAATACTGATTGGCTTGCTTGTTTTAATCCTGTCGATCCATTTTACAGTCTATTTTTTCCGGGATTTATTTAGTGGCATGTATCAACAACTCTATCAGCTGATCAAATTGCTCGGGTAAAGGGGGGAGAATGATGGCCGATAGTCCTACCGGTGAAAAGACGGAACAACCGACGGCGAAGCGATTGCAGAAAGCAAGAGAAGATGGGCAGGTTGCTCAGAGCAAGGAATTGGGTACCGCATTTTCCTTGTTGGGTAGTTTTCTGGTTCTTTACTTTATTTTTCAAGATATGCTTCATTTAATGGCCGACAGTATGAGATTTTCCTTGAGTATGGAGCATATACCCAATATATCGCCGGAAGGTGTTCTGACCCTGATCCTGGATCTCTTCTTTCGGACGATAAAAATAGTTGCCCCAATTATGTTAACAGCAACAATTTTGGGTGGGCTGGTTACCTTTTTGCAGGTGGGTCCCCTTTTTACACCAAAATTATTATTACCTAAGCTCAGTAAGATCAATCCGATTTCCGGCTTTAAAAAACTATTCTCCCTGAAATCATTGGTTGAGCTGCTTAAATCTCTGGCTAAAGCCGCTTTAATCGGGATTATCACCTATTTTCAGTTAAGAGGGGCCTGGCCAAAGTTGATGACTTTGACCCAGCAAGGTTTTGAACCGGCATTGCTCTTTGTTGGCAGTTTGATCTTCAAAATCGGTATTTCGGTTATTATCTTTATGGTTATCCTGGGAGTAGCGGATTATCTCTATCAGCGTTATGACCATTTAAAGAATTTACGGATGTCCAAATATGAAGTGAAACAGGAGCATAAAGAGGTCGAGGGTGACCCGCAGATTAAATCAAAACGACGGCAGAAACAGATGAAGATGAGTCTTAATCGGATGATCAAAGCAATGGAAGAGGCCGATGTGGTTATTACCAATCCTACTCACCTGGCGATAGCCCTCAAGTTTGATCTTGATACAATGGAAACCCCGGTTGTAGTGGCGAAAGGGGAAGGGTTTCTGGCTGAAAAAATCAAGGAAAAGGCCCAAGAGTTAAAGATTGCGATTGTGGAGAACAAACCGCTGGCCCGGGCATTGAATGCGGGAACCGAGATCGGAGATGAGATCCCGGTAGATTTATATCAGGCCGTAGCCGAGGTTTTAGCCTTTGTCTATCGAAGCAGTAAAAAATACAGATAGGTTTAAAGAATAAACAAAAGTAAGCGGGAAAGGGGTTTATACTGTGCCGTCTACAACTACAACTACTAGAAATACGATGGTCCAACAGCTTAATCAAAATAGTGATATAGTTTTTGCACTGGCCATAGTAGGGATCTTAATCATGTTCATTATCCCGATGCCCACCTTTGTGCTGGATATACTACTGACGGCTAATATTACCTTTTCAATGGTAGTTATCCTGGTAACTGTCTATACGACTGAATCCCTGCATTTATCAGTCTTTCCGTCCCTGCTATTATTTGCGACGATCTTTCGTTTGGGGCTGAATATATCCAGTACCAGATTAATTCTGGGACAGGGTTATGCCGGGAAAATTATTAATAGCTTTGGGAACTTTGTTGTTGGTGGAAATTATGTGGTCGGCCTAATTATTTTTCTGATTATTATCGTAATCCAATTTATTGTAATTACTAAAGGAGCGGAAAGGGTCGCCGAGGTAGCAGCCCGTTTTACCCTTGATGCGATGCCCGGTAAACAGATGAGTATTGATGCCGATTTAAATGCCGGGATTATTAATGAGCAACAGGCCCAGGAACAGCGGAATAAGATACGGCAGGAAGCCGATTTTTACGGGGCGATGGACGGGGCCAGTAAATTTGTCAAAGGAGACGCGATTGCGGCAATCATTATTACCGGGATTAATATCATTGGCGGACTGGTGATTGGGGTACTACAGCAGGGGATGCCCCTATTAGAAGCAGCCCAGAATTATACCCTTTTAACGGTTGGTGATGGTTTGATCAGCCAGATTCCGGCCTTGTTAATATCCACCGCCACCGGACTTTTAGTTACCAGGGCTGCTTCTGATTCCAATATGGGTGAGGAGATGACAGGTCAGCTTACCGCCCAACCCAAAGCCCTTTGGATTACATCTGCTGTCTTGCTGGCACTGGGGGTTATGCCCGGACTACCGACTGTTCCTTTTGCAACACTGGCCGGTATCGTGGGAGTAATCGGCTTTTTATTCAAAACTGACTACAGTAAAGAACAGACGGCCGTTACCGAAGAAGAAGTTCAGCAGTTATTACCTTACCAGGGGGAAGAGTTGAGCGGGCTGCTAAAAGTAGATCCGCTGGAGGTAGAAGTGGGATATAATCTAATCTCACTGGTTCTTCCCGAGCAGGGAGGTAACTTTTTGGAAAGAGTGGCAATGGTTAGAAGGCAAATGGCTATGGAGATGGGGATAGTTATTCCGGCAGTCCGGATTCTTGATAATCTTCAGTTAGAAGCAAATCTTTATCGGATTAAGCTTAATGGGGTCGAAATAGGCAGGTATGAAATCATGCCGGATCATTATCTGGCCATGGATTCCGGTATAACCAGCAAAGAAATTAAGGGTATTGAGACCAAAGAACCTGCTTTTGGAACTCCGGCAATTTGGATTAGTAAAAAACAGAAAGAGGTGGCTGAGCTGGATAACTACACTGTTGTAGATCCCCCTTCAGTGATGGCGACACATCTGACTGAAATAATCAGGGTTCATGCCCATGAATTATTGGGTCGGCAAGAAGTCAAAGCGATGCTGGATAATCTCCGCGAAGAATATTCAGCAGTTATTGACGAATTACTTCCTGACTTAATGACCATGGGTGAGATCCAGAAGGTGTTACAGAATTTATTGTGGGAGGGTATCCCGATTAAAAATATGGTAACTATTTTGGAGACACTGGCTGATTATGTAACTAAAACTAAAGATATTCACTTGTTAACCGAATATGTCAGGCAAGCCCTTTCCCGACAGATCAGTAGTCTGTATCAGGGAAATGATCGAACACTATCTGTGGTAACATTGGACCCCCAATTAGAGGATAATCTTGTCCAGTCTTTGGGCCAATCCGATCAGGGTAATTATTTTACCCTTGAACCGGCTAAAGCCCAGGAGTTAATTCAAAAAATTGCCGGTCAGGTTCAACTTTTACTGGAACAAGGCCATCAGCCGGTCGTGTTGACTGCTCCGATGTTGCGAAGACCCTTAAAGGAATTGACTTACCGCTCACTAAAAGAGCTAGTAGTGATATCTTATAATGAGCTGGAAGCAGACCTTAATCTACAGGTTTTGGGGACGGTGAATTAGTTTGCGCATTAAAAAATATGTGGGTGAAACTGTTCAGGATGTGATCTTTAAAATCAAAGCAGAGCTGGGTCCTGATGCAATTATACTTAATACTCATAAGTTAAAAAAAGGCGGTATTCTTGGGATGTTTACCAAAGATGTAGTTGAAGTTGTAGCCGGGGTTGAAGAAAAAAGAAAGCAGGAGAAAGATAGTAATTTACTAACTGTAAAGGATATTAATGATTTAAAGACCATGATCCAGGACATGCATAATCAGTGGCAGACAGATAAATTTAGACATGACTTATCAGAAGAATTGACTATTCTCTATCAGTACCTAAACCGTCAAGGGGTTGCTCGGGAATATAATATTGAGTTAATTAAATTGATCAAGCAAGAAGCAAATCCGGAGCAGGATTTATTATTGGAGATCAGAAGAATAATCGGACAATATCTGGGAGAGGGCCAACCGATTATGCCGGGAAACGACACAAAAGTAGTAGCTTTTATTGGGCCAACCGGGGTGGGAAAAACAACGACGATTGCTAAACTGTCTGCTCGTTTTGCCCTGGACGAAAAGAAAAGGGTCTGTCTGATTACTGCTGATACCTATCGAATCGCCGCCGTGCAACAGCTTAGAACATATAGTGAAATAATTAATATTCCCTTACATGTTATCTACAATCAAACAGAGTTATTGAAGCTGGTTAATGAAGATTTAAAAGATAATTATGACTTAATTTTATTAGATACGGTTGGGACTAGTTGGAACGATCGAATTCAATTAGGCAAACTAAAGAAGTTGATGACCCGGGATATCGTCAATGAAACCCATCTGATTATCGGTCTTAATACCAAAAGTAGAGTTATTAACGAGATTATTAACGAATTTTCGATTTTAAGTCCTGATAAACTGTTATTAACTAAACTGGATGAAACGGTTGCCTTCGGTGACATCATAAATTTAAAAAACAAATACAAACTCCCTTTTTCCTATATAACTTTTGGCCAGGACGTGCCTGATGATATTAGACCGGCCGCCCCGAACTCTCTAACCGATTATCTGCTGGGTGATCTAAATGTTTGATCAGGCTAATAATTTACGGCAAAAAACCCGGGGAGAAAGCGGGAAGACTAATACCAGAATAATCGCTATTGCCAGTGGTAAGGGAGGCGTTGGCAAGACTCATATAACTGTTAATCTGGGTCTGGCCCTACAGAGGCTGAATCAGCGGGTGTTAGTCCTTGATGCTGACCTCGGAATGGCTAATATTGATGTTTTATTGGGCCTAACCGGCCGGTACAATTTAAGTCATGTTTTACAGGGGAAATGTAGCCTGGGGGAGACCTTGTTGAAAGGGCCGGAAGGGTTGGATATACTACCGGGAACTTCCGGAATTGAGACCTTAGTTAATATTAGTTCAACTGAGGCGAAAAGGTTGATGGATGCCTCGGCCCAGCTAGGTGCAATCTATGATCTGATCTTTGTCGATATCGGTGCCGGAATCCATAAAAGTAATATTAATTTTATCTCAGCCTGTGATGAAGTTATCGTGGTCTTAACCCCTGAACCGACTGCTATTATGGATGCCTATAGTCTAATCAAAATTCTTAATAATCATCATGATAATTGTCGGATCGGTCTGTTAATTAATCAGTTTAATTCTTATCAGGAAGGGATTGAGGTAGCGAACAGAATGAAAACTGTCATTCTGGAATACCTGAGTATTACGGTTGAGATAATCGGACTGATCCCATTTGATATCCATGTGCGTAAGGCCGTAAAGAAACAGAGCGCCTTGCTTGAACTTTTTCCAAAAAGCAAAGCGGCTCGGGCGATCATGAACCTGGGGCGACATATAGTCAATATCAAAACCAGTCAAAATCCTAAGGGATTAGGGGGTTTTACCGACCGTTTTTTGGGTTTATTTAAATAAGAATAGTTATGATCTAAACGGGGTGATCGAGATGAAGACTAATCATATTAAAATAAATAAGATGTTTGAACTAATCGTCAAAGACAGACCTTACCAGGGGGCTTATCTCAGCAAAATAGCCGATGTTTCCAAGCTGAATATTAAGGTCAATACACCTTTTGTCCACGGGGAAATTGTTCCGTTAAGGGTCGGTCTGGCCATTGAAATGTATTTTACCGGTGAGCAGGCAGCTTATACTTATCAAACCGAGATTATTGATCGAGCGATTAAATCAGTCCCGTTGTTAATTCTAAATTACCCCTGGGCTAAAAAGCGGATCCAACGTCGGGATTATTTTAGATTAGAAGTCAAGGAAAGGGTAAAATATCGATTGCTTGATGCTGAGCTGAAACCGATCGGGGGTTTTAAAGAAACGACAACGATTGATATAAGTGGTGGTGGGATTAAAATGGTCGCTAATAGTGTGATCTTTCAGGATACCCTAATGGAGATTTATTTACAGATACCTACCCTGGAAAATATCGCTATTATATCCCGGGCAGTTAATCTGACCGAATTGCCCGACGGATTGGCCCTGGGCATTAAGTTTATTGAAATAGATGATCTAGTTAGAGAAAAGATGATTGCTTGGTTATTTGAAAGACAACGAAAGATGCGCAAGAAAGGATTGTTATAGATGAAAGACCGGCTATTGCTTGCACTTTTGAGCGGTACCATTGCTTACATAATTGCCGTTTTATCCGGGGTGTTGTTGAATTTATCGCTAGCAACCATTTTGTTGAAGGGGATAATCGCTCTGTTCTTAGTGGGAACAGGCAGTTGGTTCCTGGTTTTTATCCTAACTAAACTCCCCAGGGGAGGAAAACAGCCAGCGGAAGTTAATAAAGATTTTTCAGCACTTGACCCTCCTGTGATAGAGACTGTTGATACTTCCGAGCATGAGGGGAATGAAAATTCTTGAATCGAGGTGAGAAGAGAGGATTATGCCACTAAATAACCATAATTTTGAGGAAGAACGTCTATGGCAGGAATTTAAGGAGAAGCAATCACTGGAGGCTCGACAGCAATTAATTATCAAGTATTTACCTCAGGTCAAATATCAGGCCGGTCGTCTTAAAATGGTTGTACCTAATTTTATTGAACAAGAAGATCTAGAGAGCTACGGAATTATCGGACTAATTGATGCAATTAATAAATTTGATTATAAAAAAGGAATAAAATTCAAAACTTATGCTGCGCAAAGAATCAGGGGTGAGATGATCGATCACTTAAGAAAACTGGATTGGCTACCCTATTCACTGCGCCGGGACGGTAAGCGATTGCAGGAAGCAGTTGAGAGTTTTGCGCAAAAATCTGGTAGAAGGCCATCCATTGAAGAATTGGTTACCGTCCTGGATATTTCCCGGGAAAAGGTCAGTAAATTGTTTCAGCAGCTTTATTCCGCCCAATGGGTTTCGCTCTATGGACAGGTCGGTGATACGACATTATTAAATCTCCTCGAAGACGACCAGAAGTGGCGCCCGGAAAACCAGTATCAACGACAATGCCGAGAACGCTTGCTGGCAGAGAGTATTGATCGCTTAAATGACTCTGAAGCCCTGGTTATTTCGCTCTATTATTATGAAGAACTAACTCAAAATGAGATTGCAGAAGTTATGAAGTTAACCCCGGCCAGGGTTTCGCAATTGCACAAAAAGGCAATTTATCGTTTGCGGGGGGCTTTGGCCAAAAAAAGGGAATCATTGTTGTAGTGAAGAAAGGGGGATAATATTTTGATGAAAGAAATACAAATAACGGCTGCTAATCAAGAGAAGGCGTTAAGACTTGCTCAAGAACAACTAGCTGCTGATGCGGAAGTTGATCTTGATAGTATTCAACTTGAAATCAAACAGGTGGGGAAAAAGAGCGGATTCCTTGGTATTGGTAGAAAATTCATCTATCAAATTATTGTTAAAGACGGTCTCCTTTCCAAACGGGAGGAGGGTATTCTGGATATTGTGACGACTGAATTGGGGATAGACGGCACTTTTAGGATCAAAATTACTGCTCAAGGGATTTTTCTCTGGGTCACACCTCCGGAAGAGCCGGGAAAACCTGTTAGTTATGAGAGGATTAAGCAAGCCCTCGAAGAAAAAGAGATTATTGAAATTGATTGGCCAACAGTTCAGGAAGCAATTCATGAGGGCAATAATCAATGGGAAAAAATAGCCCCCAGGTTGCCGGAACGGGATCGAGATGCCGAAGTGGCGGTTAAGATCAGCCAGGATCAGTTATCGGCTCATCTCAACTATTATCCGGCTCTGGGAGGTAAAAAACTAACCGCAGCTGAGATCATAAAAATATTAAATGAAAATCGGGTAGTCTTTGGGGTTAATCAAGATAAAATAAATGAACTGGTTAATAAGGATCTAAAATTAGAATCAGTCCTTATTGCAAAAGGGAAACCTCCGGAACAAGCAAAGGATGCCGAACTTGTTTATCATTTTGATGATAAAAAGAAATCGATCGGCACCAAAAGGGAAGACGGTAGTATTGATTATTACGATCTGGGCTTAATCAATAATGTTCAGCCTGGTGATATCCTGGTCAGTAAACAACCTCCGGAACCAGGTATCCCGGGTAAGGCTGTTACCGGCGAGGAGATTTCACCTCCCCCGCCCAAGGATAAAGAGTTACCCGGGGGGAAAAATGTTGAAAGGCGCGATGATGAGACCCTGGTAGCTAAAATTTTAGGCCAAGTAGTTGTTGATGGAAATCGGATTAATGTCCTGCCCAATTATGAAGTAAATGGTGATGTTGATTTAAGTACCGGTAATATTGATTTTGTCGGTAATGTTTTGATCAAAGGCAATATATTGGAAGGGTTTATAATTAAAGCCAGTGGTAATGTTGAGGTCAGGGGACATGTTTTTACGTCAGATATAGATGCCGGTGGCGATGTGATTATTCAAAAAGGTTTTGTCGGAAAGAATAAATGCCATATTAAAGCAAAAGGCAATGTTAACGTCAAGTTTGTCGAGAACGGTACAATTGAATCGGAAAAAAGTATTTTGGTTAGTGATGCGATTATGCATAGTCACATTACTGTTGCCGAAAAATTAGAGGTTACTAAAAATAAAGGTTTGCTGGTGGGTGGAGTAATCAGGGCCGGGAATTCGATCGAAGCCAATATCATTGGCTCGCACTTAGCGACAGCTACCATTCTGGAAGTAGGGATTGATCCCCAATTAAAAAACAAAATGGGTGAGCTGGAGGAAGTCATTAAAAAAGATCGGAGCAGTCTGAATAAATCCTTGAAAGCGATCGAAATCTTAATAAAATTAAGGGGTGAAATCGGTACTCTTCCCGAAGATAAGAATTTAATGTTAATCCGGTTGCAATCAACCGCTAATCGATTACAGGAAGATATTGATCGAAAAAAGCTGGAGTTAGAGAATTTTGAAAAGAAATATGATAAGATAGATGCAGGCAGGATAGTTGTTAACAAGAAGATCTACCCCGGGGTAAAAATAAGTATCGGTAAATCACATTATAATGTTTATAATGCCTTAAACCGGACCTGTTTTATTGAAGAAGAGGGGGATATCAGACAAAAAACCATATAGGGGGTGAGCTGGATGACCCAACCAATTAATCCGAATACCAATTTACCGATGTCTTTTCAGGTAGAAAAAATCCAGCAAATGAAAGAACTTCAACCAGGACAACAACAAAGTTTTAAAAACCAGCAGGTTGACCTGGAAAATAAATTAAAGCAACAGCGGGTTAATCAAAATAATAAGGCCGAACAGAGCAAAATTAGGGATCAAGGGCAAAAACAACAAACAACTGAGCAAAATGAGCAAGAAGATACCACTGAACAGGAGCACAAAGAGCGGAAAAAGAAGAGGAACATTAATGGGAGCAAGGGAGGAATTATCGATGTTAAAATATAGGGTCTTTTGTTCGGGAGTGAGTATCTAATGCCATGGTTTTTAATTGTAAGCGGGGTTATTCTGTTCCTGGTCGGTGTAGTGTTAAAATATCATCAGCTGAAAACCGGCCAGGTTAAGTCCGAACCGGAGGGAGAAGAGCAGGATTTATTAGGAGAAGCCGACTTAATCAAACACCGTGATAAATTACAGGAGATTAATCATGACCTTGATCGCTTAATTAATCAGATCAATGATCGAGAGAAAATAATCAAAGAATTACTGGAAGAGAAAATCCCCGTTAAAGAAAATTTTAGAGAGATTTTTAAAGATAATTATCGGCAGAATAAGGCGCTGCCAATAGCGAGCAAATATGCTCAGGTGATTGCTCTATCCAGGCAGGGCTTGACTTGTCAGGATATTGCGGAAAAGTTGGACTTCGGGGTTAGAGAGACTAAATTAATCTTAAAATTCTATCAGAAAGAGGAAGATTCAGTTGTTTAGACTTAATTATTTAAAGGAATTAATCCCTGATTTGCTAATAGGAACCGGCTTTGCCTTGTTACTGATCGGCATATTTTTACTTGCTAAACCGGCTCCGGCCGGTATTACTGCCCTTGATCATAACCAAAGTGCGGCCAGTGTTGCGCCAGAGCTACTAGATCCGGAGTTAAGTAGTCAAATTCTCAAGCCTTTTGTGGAAACAGAGCTAGTGATGACCGGAGTCGAGGAGCCGGTTTTAGAGGACTTTAAGTTGGAATTTAAGCCGCTGAAGGGGGTGAGCATGCTTGAAATTACAATTCCGGAGGGTTCTACCGGGATTGAGGTCGCCCGGATTTTTGACCAAAGTGGATTAATCGAATATGACAAGTTTTTACAACTACTAATCCTTTTTAGGGTAGAGACCAGGATTAAGGCTGGGACCTATCAGTTTCCCAGTAATAGCGAGGCAATTGATATTTTATCAACAATCTTACTTGATTGAAAGGGGGTGAATTCAATGCTCAAGGGATTATACACTGCTTCATCCAGTATGCTGGCTAATCAACGCAAACTGAATGTTATTTCTAATAACCTGGCTAATGCTAATACTGCTGGCTATAAAAAGGATCATGCGATCCAGGAGTCCTTTCCGGAAATGATGATTTCATTAATTGAGCAGGGCAAGGAAATCAAGCAGCTCGGCAGTCTGGGGACAGGGGTCAGATTACAGGAAACCGCCCTAGATCTTAAACAGGGACAATTATATAATACCGATAATCAACTTGATTTTGCCATTGAAGGGAATGGATTCTTCGTCATCTCAACTCCGGCTGGTCTGCGCTATACCCGCAACGGTAATTTTACTTTAAATCAAGCCGGCCAGATCGTTACTAAACAGGGATATCAGGTGATGGGTCAACAGGGGCCAATGCAAACTATTACCGGTCGGGAGATTAAAGTAGATGAAAGGGGCCAGCTTTATCTCGGCGGGATGACCGGCGATCGCTTTCTAATTGTCGATTTTCCCGATGGCAATCAACTCCGCAAAATTAGAGACAATTTATATCAAAGCACTGAAGAAGGAGAAGGCCTTACTGCCGGATACCAGTTAAAACAAGGGTATTTGGAAAATAGTAATGTCAATATCATTGAGGAAATGGTCAAAATGATCGAGACAAGCCGTTATTTTGACTCAAACCAGAAGGTGATTACCGCTTATGACAGTTCGTTGGATAAAGTCGTTAATAGTGTAGGTAGGCTTGCTTAGACGCGACAGCTGGACCTTAATGGAGGCTGTAGGGGTTGTTAACTGATCGAGACAACCTCAAAAACTATTCTTAGATAAGGGAGAGATGGAAATGATTGGTGCATTGTGGACTGCTGCCACCGGGATGAAAGGTCAGCAGACAAATATAGATGTGATCTCTAATAATCTGGCCAATGTTAATACAACGGGTTTTAAGAAGAGTAAGGTTAATTTTCAGGATTTGATGTATCAACGCTTAAAAGAACCGGGCACCCCTAATGCTCAGGGGGCCCAGGTTCCGGTTGGGGTGGAAATCGGTCATGGTTCCAAGGTTTCGGCTAGCCAGAAGATCTTCACTAATGGTAATATGCAGAACACAGCGAATCCTCTTGATATTTGTATTGAGGGTGATGGATTTTTGCAGGTGTTAATGCTGGATGGGACAATTGCCTATACCCGTGACGGGGCTTTAAAAAAGGATAGCACCGGTCGAGTGGTTACTTCTGACGGTTATCCGATCCAGCCGGAAATATATATTCCGCAGGATGCCACAGAGATTAGTATTACCGCTGACGGGACAGTCTCAGTACAGGTTGCCGGCAATAATATGCCGCAACAGATCGGGCAGATTCAGCTAGCCCGCTTTTCCAATCGGGCCGGTTTAAACAGTATTGGTCGAAACCTGTTTCAGGATACGGTTGCTTCCGGAGCTCCGATGGTCAACAATCCGGGGGCACCTGGGTATGGTACTGTCGAGCAATATTTTCTGGAGATGTCGAATGTACAGGTTGTCGAAGAGATGGTCAATATGATTGTAGCCCAGCGGGCCTATGAAGTTAACTCTAATGTTATTCAGGCCGCTGATGATATGTTAAGGACTGCCTCCCAGTTAAAACGCTAGTGCGTTGAGTCGGTTAAGCGAGAGAGGGGGCTGATATGAGGATTAATCAGGGAATTAGCATCGTTTTAGTAGTTATCTTGCTGGCTTTTCTGCCTGCTGACCAGGTTAACAGTGCGCTGATTAGAATATCGATCCCGGAGGAGGTCAGCATATCGACCCCCTGGATTACCCTGGGTGATATTGCTGTCATCGAAGGAATCAGTGGGGAAAAATTGACTAAAATCCAGGCAATTAATCTAGGTAAGGCTGTTCTGCCGGGATATAGTCTGGAGATTCCCCGTCAACAGATTGAATTAATCTTGCAGGGGCAGGGCCTGAACGGGAAGGATTTTAAGTTAGATATTCCGGAGCGGGTATTGGTTAGAACTACCAGCAGGAGATTGGCCGGGGAGCAACTAATTAATAAAGCAAAGGAGTATTTAATTGGGTTAATTGACTACCCGGCGGAGAGGATTGTGATTAGAGCACGGTTTATTCCCCCGGAGATTGTTTTACCGGACCGTGACTATGATTTAAGGTTTGAAATACCTGGGGGAACCAAGTTAAGGGGTGCTGTCTCGTTACAGGCATTGATCATTATTGATGAGCTGGCTTATCAAAAGGTATTTTTGGGCTTTGAGATTTTAGTAAAACACCAGGTTTATATAGCCAAAAGGCCGATCAAGATCGGGGAAAAGCTGGTTCAAGTTGATTTTCACCAGGATTATCGGGAATTAGGCAATTTTCGCGGTGATTTAATTACTGATTGGGGGGTTGCGCTGGTTCAAGACGGGGTGGTCAAGCTCGCTATCCCCCAGGGAGGTATTCTGACCAGCTATTACTTATCTTTACCCGATCTAATCCGGGCTGGGGAGCAAATCCAGGCTGAGCTTGTTTTTGGCAATGTTCAAGTAAAAACTATGGTCCGGGCACGGCAGAGCGGAAAAAAAGGCCAATACATAACTGTGGAGAACTTGAAAACAGGTCATAAATTCAAAGCCCAGGTTATTAATGCCCATTTGGTTAGGTTAGTGCAGTAAGGAGGTTTAAATAAATGAAACTTCGTGTGGTTTATTTAACTACGATTGTATTTTTAATCGTTTTTACCTGGACGTCTTTAGCTACTTCACTATGGAGTGACGAAGCCGGTCAGATTTATCAGGATAAAGGAAAAGGGGAGTTTGAAGTCGGGGATGTCATTACGGTGATTATTGCCGAGAATTCTGATGCCGTTCAAAGTGCCAATACCAGTGTCAGTCAAGGTAGTAGTGCCAGTGCCGGTCCCGGGCTGGGTATCTTTAGCTTTTTAACCAACTTTGGCTTCAATTATGCAGACGATGATGATGCGGCCGGTGAAACCAAGAGAAGCGGTCAGATTAAAGCAGATATTACCACCCTGGTTATTGAGAAATTCTCGAGCGGTAACTTTATGATTAGCGGTAGTAAGACGATCAGGATTAATGGGGAAGAACAGTTAATTAAACTGGCCGGAATTATTCGGCCGGAGGATGTCAGCCCGGAGAATACAATCCTCTCTACCAGGATAGCCGATGCCAGAATTGAGTTTGAGGGTAAAGGTGTTGTTACGGAAAAACAGAGCCCCAATATATTCCAACGGGTTTTAAACTGGATCTTTTAAGGGAGAGGATATAAATGAAGGATACGGTTAATCTCAGATTAATACTACTCTTGCTTTTACCGGTAATTTTCCTGGTGACAGTGGTGAGTACAGGGAGTTCTCTTCATGATCCGCTGGTTTCAATCGGGGATGTTACCAGGATTAAGGGGGTTCGGGATAATCAGCTCTTTGGTTTTGGCCTGGTCATCGGCCTGGCCGGGACCGGTGATTCCAACCGCTATCGACCGACTATTACCAGTCATGCTAATATGTTGAGAAATTTGGGGATTGAGGTTACCCCGGATCAGATCAATAGCCGTAATGTAGCGGCGGTAATGGTAACCGGCAGTTTATCGGTCTTTGACCATCCGGGGGACCCCCTTGATGTTACGATCAGTTCATTGGGTGATGCGACCAGCCTACAGGGGGGTGTCCTTTTTATGACTGCCTTGATGGCAGCTAACGGGGAGAATTATGCGGCAGCCCAGGGGCCAGTTTCGATCGGTGGGTTTAATTTGCAAGCCGGTGGTAATATGGTCAGGAAGAATCACCCGACAGTAGCGATGGTTCCTTCCGGAGCAATAGTTGAGCGAGGACTTGACTTTAAAATAAGTAATCAGGAATTAACCTTTTTATTAAAAGAAGCCAATTTTGAAACAGCCAGAAATGTTGCCCTGGCCATTAACCGTTTTTTTGATGTGATCTATACTGAAGAAAAAGTGGCGGAAGCACTCGATGCCGCCCAGATCAGGGTAAAGGTGCCTTTGATTTATCAGCATGATGTAGTAGACTATATCGCCAAGATCAATAATCTGGAAGTTAGGCCTGGCCTGCAAGCAAAGGTAGTTATCAATGAAAAAACCGGTACAATCATTATCGGACATAATGTCCGGATTTCAACTATTTCGGTAGCACATGGCAATTTAACTGTTAGGATTGATACGGAGAGATTTGTATCACAACCACCACCATTTAGTCCGGGTGAAACGGTCGTTGTCGAAGAAACATCGATCGAGGTGCTGGAACAGGATGCTCACATGATGGTGGTACCGACTGGGGGTAATGTCCAGGATCTGGTGGCAGCACTTAATACGATCGGTGCTTCTCCCCGTGATATCATTGCGATCCTGCAGATGATAGATGCCCAGGGTGCTTTACATGCCAGACTGGAATTAAGGTAAAGGGGTGACTGTTGGTGGAATTAAATACCAATTTAATTCAACAAAATTATTCACAGATACTGAGCGAGCATGATCTAAAAAAGATCAAGCATCAACAAATAAGTAGTAATTTAACTGAGCAGGAGAGAGCTGAGCAGCGGTTAAGGCTACTGGCTAATGAGTTTACTTCGATTCTACTAAAACAGATGTTTAAAGCAATGCGTAATACGGTTCCAAAGGGAGAACTAATCAACGGGGGATATGCGGAAGAGGTTTTTACCGATATGCTTGACGGGGAAATAAGCAAACTGGGCCCCACTGACCCGGGTTTTAGTTCGTTGGGAAAATTATTGTATGAGCAGCTTCGCGAGCAATTGTAAAGGTAATCTTGATTGAAAAGGGGGGTAATCGCCAATCTTGTTGTTTAAAAGAATTTTGTTCTACCTACTGCT
>JAKSCG010000063.1 GCA_022360715.1 Halanaerobiales bacterium | reverse complement strand
CACCCCGGTCTCTTCGTGGACAAGTTCAATCGTAGCATTAGGGTTTTCCCAGAGATATTCCTTAACTTTCTGAAAATCGTTTTCTTCACCGGTCCGGCAGATATAACACAATTTATGCCCGCCCTTAACCGCAAAAAGCTTTCCACACTGGGGACAGTTTTTTAATTTTAAACCCATCGCCAAAGCCTCCTTAATCACTCAGCTTAATCGGGAATCTTCAATCCTTTCTATTATTATATCATTGATAGAATATATGATCAAATCAGCTTATTTTACTAATTTGCCATAAAATCAGTCCACAGGTGCTTAGCCCAGGATTTTTTCCCGATGATAATAATAATTACAAGCTTCTTGGTAGGCAGCAAGGAGTCTTTTGGTCATATTCTGAATTGAGTATTCTT
This sequence comes from Halanaerobiales bacterium, assembly GCA_022360715.1. Taxonomy (GTDB): domain Bacteria; phylum Bacillota; class Halanaerobiia; order Halanaerobiales; family DTU029; genus JAKSCG01. Next base: position 2,747 of record JAKSCG010000063.1, on the reverse strand, counting down.
CCGCCTTTTTTAAAGCATTTTTTCGCAACACCTTATATCTGGTGTCATTAGTCAGCAGGTCAATAATACTTAAAGCAAAGAGTTGACTGTCATGTTTAACCAGTAAGCCATTGACTCCGTCATCAACCATGTCCGAAGAGCCGGCGGCATCAACGGCAATTACCGGTAGACCGCCGGCCATCGCCTCTATAGTAACCAGGCCCTGTGTTTCGGTCACAGACGGAAAGACAAAGAGGTCAGCCGCCAGGTAATAAGCAATTACTTGCGCATGGGCTTGCCAACCGGCAAAGATCACCCGGTCTCTTAAGCCCATTCGCTCGCTTTCTTCTGCTAAATGCTGATAATCCGGTCCGTCTCCCACCAGGAGCAATTTTACATTATTCAGACTCTCGGTCACCGTCTTGAAAGCAGTCAACAAAAAGCGGATATTCTTTTCCCGACCCAATCGCCCGACAAAGAGTAAAAGCCTTTCCGCAGGGTTTAATTGATATTTTTCCCGGACCCATTCCGACTCAGTATTCCGATAGGGTTGTAGATCAACCCCGGTCGAAATCGTTTTTAATAAAGTTGAGACACGGTAACACCTTAATTTATTTTCCACATACTGACTGGGCGTAATGACCAGATCGCAGGATTGACAGTAGTCTTTACTATATTTAATCGCCAGCTTACGAGCAAAATCCCGGACAATCGGAAAATAATAAACATACTCTTCATATAGGGTATGGTAAGTAAAGACCAACGGAATATTCATTTTGCGGGCAACATAGCGGCCTAACCAACCCATTAAAAAAGGGGAATGGGTATGGATCAGATCAAGGTTAAGTCTGCTTACTTCCTGGAGTAATCCATTAGAAAAAGGAATAGCCAGACGGAAACTTGGATAAGTAGGGGCCGGTAAGGACTTAAATCTATATACCTTTTCACAGTAACCTGCCCCCGGGTAATCCGGAGCAAAGATAAAGACCTGATGTCCCTGTTCCTCCAGTTGGGCTGTAAAAGAATCAATCGATTTGACCACACCGCTTATATATGGTTTATAACTATCAGTAAAAAAGCCTATTTTCATCTGCTTTCAACCCCGTAACCAATCAATATTTTTCGCTGAACCAATCTTCCAATCCGGTAGTACCACCGGGAAATACAACTATCCTTTACCGATGATTGAGTAGTAAAAAGATTATCAACAAGTGGGGCCAAAATTAGCGAGATAAATTTCACTAAATCACCTTCTTTGGCAGAAATTGTTTCCCATGAAACATTATTCCCTAATCTGGAAATTTATAAACTTATTTATTAAATAGCCCCCCCAACACTGATTTAGCACCACTGATCGCCATGTTAAAAAGTCCTTTATTCTCACTGAATATTATATGCAGGGCGTTCAGCATTTGATCTATTTCCTGATAAGAAACAGTTAAAGGCGGTTCCAGTCTGATCACATTAGGATTATTTAAAGTATAAGCCGAGATGATTTGATGTTGATTTAGCAAAGTACCGGCGACCAGTGATCCGGTATACTGATAGGATAGTTTACTTAACATCCCGCCCGATATTTTATCAAAAATGTTCGAATCTGGTTGATTAAACTCGATTCCGATCAGTAAACCTTTTCCCCGGACCTGCTTAATCATTTCGTTTTCTGCGGCCAGTTTCGCCAGTTTCCCGATGAAGTAATCCCCCTTCTCCCGGGCCATTTTACTGACATCCTGAGCGACCATCTCGTTCATCGCCGCAATCGCTACTGCCGTGGCCAGGGTATTCCCGCCGAATGTTGAGGTATGCAAAAGGGCTTTATCCATACTACCATATGCCTTCTGCCAGATCTCTTTATTGGAGATATAGGCACCGATTGGCATCACACCTCCACCGAGCGCCTTGGCCAAACACATAATATCCGGAACTACTCCGCTCTCCTCACAGGCAAACATTGTACCGGTTCGACCAAAACCAGTTTGGATCTCATCCAGGATCAAGTAAACCTGATGTTGATCACATAGCTCTCTTACCCCCTGTAAATAACCTTCCGGAGGAAGTAAAATACCCCCCTCGCCCTGGATCGGCTCAACAATAAAGGCCGCTATATCCTGATCTTTAAAGATCTTTTCCAATACATCTAATTCTCCGAAGGGGACCATATTATTACCCGGAATAAGCGGCTGAAAGGGTTCCTGGTATTTAGTCCTGCCGGTAACAGACAGACTCCCCATCGTTTTACCGTGGAAGGATGCAAAACAGTAGATAATTTTGGACTTCCCGGAAGCAATCCTGGCCAGTTTGATTGCCCCCTCTACTGCCTCCGCCCCGCTGTTACAGAAAAAGGTATGGGTTAAATCACCCGGGGTTAATTGGCTTAAATTATAGGCAGCCACCGCATTCATCGTCCCCATACTCGCCTGCAAAAGATTGGGCAGCTCCTGGACTTTGGCCAGTGCCGCCAGTACGGCCGGTGGATTATGGCCCAGGTTAAGAGCACCATAACCCCCCAGAAAATCGAGGTATTGATTGCCCTCACTATCCCAGACCTTCGTTCCGCTGGCCCGGACATACTGTTTATCAAAATTCAGCAGGCCTAATAAACGGGCAAAAGCCGGATTAACATGGTCGCGATAATATTGAATAGCCTCTTTTTTCTCTAATTTTAGCGCACTTTCTAAATCTATTAATTTTTCACTCATTATCTTCACCTTCCTTCGCTATATATTATTAACCAAAATACTTAAAAATCCTGCTTGAAAAATAATTAT
>JAKSCG010000166.1 GCA_022360715.1 Halanaerobiales bacterium | reverse complement strand
TGTTGAAGCCCTAGCAGTAATATTTGATTACTTAAGCAGGTCTCATACAGAAACTTTCTAATCTTTGATTAGTAAAAGTTTTTCAGTTGATTCTAATGTAGGTCTCATACAGATACTCTAAAATCTTTGATTTTAATAGAGTATTGTCTTCCACTCTTCAATCTCTGTTTGATTAGAGTTGCGATTCGCAGAGTTGAAATTTCTAATTCTGATTAGCTACAGTTGATTATGTCATTCACACTTTTACAAATCTTCTGTTGAAACTGTTGAAATATATGCTTAAATTATTTAGTTATCCACATGAAACAAGAAAGTTTGTAAGTCTTACTATTTTGATTAACGTAAACTATTAATTTATAACAATAAAAAAAGATCCGAAATAAAATCGAATCTTTTTATCAAACCAGCAACGACTTACTCTCCCAGGCAGTCACCCACCAAGTACCATCAGCGCAGAAGGACTTAACTACTGTGTTCGGTATGGGAACAGGTGTAGCCCCTTCGCTATAGTCACTGGATATTTAATTGTGAAGATATCATGTACCCTCAAAACTAATCAATGTAGAAGATTTCAAGTATAATTAGGTCAAGCCTTCGACTTATTAGTATCGGTCAGCTAAATACATTACTGCACTTACACCTCCGACCTATCAACCAGGTGGTCTTCCTGGAGTCTTATCTACATAAAGTAGGGGAAATCTAATCTTGTGGGGGGCTTCGCACTTAGATGCCTTCAGCGCTTATCCCGTCCATACATAGCTACTCAGCAATGCCACTGGCATGACAACTGATGCACCATAGGTATGTCCATCCCGGTCCTCTCGTACTAAGGACAGCTCCACTCAAATTTCCAACGCCCACAGCGGATAGGGACCGAACTGTCTCACGACGTTCTGAACCCAGCTCGCGTGCCTCTTTAATGGGCGAACAGCCCAACCCTTGGGACCTACTACAGCCCCAGGATGAGACGAGCCGACATCGAGGTGCCAAACCTCCCCGTCGATGTGGACTCTTGGGGGAGATAAGCCTGTTATCCCCGGGGTAGCTTTTATCCGTTGAGCGATGGCCCTTCCACTCGGAACCACCGGATCACTAAGCCCGACTTTCGTCCTTGCTCGACCTGTATGTCTCGCAATCAAGCTCCCTTTTGCCTTTGCACTCTGCGCGCGATTTCCAACCGCGCTGAGGGAACCTTTGGGCGCCTCCGTTACTTTTTAGGAGGCGACCGCCCCAGTCAAACTGCCCACCTGACACTGTCCCAGTACTGGATAACAGTACATGGTTAGAACCTCAACATTACAAGAGTGGTATCCCAAGGTTGACTCCACCGAGACTAGCGTCCCGGTTTCCCAGTCTCCCACCTATCCTGTACATGCAATGCCGAAATCCAATATCAAGCTACAGTAAAGCTCCACGGGGTCTTTCCGTCCTGCTGCGGGTAACCGGCATCTTTACCGGTACTACAATTTCACCGAGTCCATCGTTGAGACAGTATCCAAATCATTACGCCTTTCGTGCGGGTCGGAACTTACCCGACAAGGAATTTCGCTACCTTAGGACCGTTATAGTTACGGCCGCCGTTTACTGGGGCTTCGGTTCTAACCTTTGCTTTCGCTAAGCCTTCCCCTTAACCTTCCAGCACCGGGCAGGCGTCAGCCCCTATACTTCATCTTTCGATTTAGCAGAGACCTGTGTTTTTGCTAAACAGTCGCTTGGGCCTATTCTCTGCGGCCGCCTCGGGCTACTCACCCTAGCGCGGCACCCCTTCTCCCTAAGTTACGGGGTCATTTTGCCGAGTTCCTTAACAGCAGTTATCTCGCTCGCCTTAGGATTCTCTCCTCACCTACCTGTGTCGGTTTACGGTACGGGCACCTTTTATCTCGGTAGAGGCTTTTCTTGTCAGTGTGGAATCAGCAAGTTCGCTACTTTAGTTTTCGCTCCCCATCACCCTTTAGGATTATCGTAGCGGCGGTTTTTCCTTCCTCTACTCCCTACAGGCTTAGACCCACTCTACCAACCGTGGGCTTTGCTTATCCTCCTGCGTCCCCCCATCCCTCAAACGATAACTTGGTGGTACAGGAATCTTAACCTGTTGTCCATCGCCTACGACCTTCGTCCTCGGCTTAGGACCCGACTTACCCTGAGCGGACGAACCTTCCTCAGGAAACCTTAGGCTTTCGGCGGGTAGGATTCTCACCTACCTCTCGCTACTCATGCCAACATTCTCTCTTGTATACTGTCCACTGCTCCTTTCGGTACAGCTTCTGCCTATATACAATGCTCCCCTACCC
>JAKSCG010000215.1 GCA_022360715.1 Halanaerobiales bacterium | reverse complement strand
TTAACTCTTTGATGTTGATGTTTGTAGAATAAATTAAGGCTGAAAGTAGGGTATGTGTTTATGAGATAGTGCTCTCCGGGGTCATTCATTTTTTCGTTAAGAAAATCCATTAACTCATTGAGGAGTTTCTCTTCATCGTTATTAAATGTTCTTAGAAACTTTCGGTAGTTCTCTCAGTTTAATGAAGTGTCGCTAATGAAAGTTTTTAAATCTTCAACCACAAAAAATTTCGAAGAAACTGTATTGGCTTTTACCTCTTTGTAGTTTAATCCATCGGTTCGTTCAGTCAGAAAATGGATCAAATATTTATGCTGTAAATCTAATTCTTTCATTTTTGCTGCATTTCAATTATTTGCCAATATCCTCTTGTCCCTCCAATTCGCTTTATGTAACCCTTTTCTTTTAAATTATTTAAGTGTTTTATTACTGCTGAATCATTTATATTTAGTTTTTTTGCCAAAGTTCTTCTTGATAATTTATTATCGTCAATAAGTAGATTAAGAATTTCTTTTTGTCTATCAGTTAAATCATCAACGACACCACCTATTGGACCACCTATTGGACCACCTATTGGACCACCTATTGGACCACCTATTGGACCACCCATTGCATCAGTTGTTTCTTCACCTTCAATATCATCAATGTAAACAGGCTCAATAGATTTAAAAGACATTCGCAAAAAGTTGGCAGAAAACTTAAAATTATCTTTCGAATAGGACTGTAAGATTCGCGGAATACCTGAACCAAGGTGCTCAACCATTTCCAAATCTTTATAAATGCGCATTATTTCTTTGTTGCGGGGAATAGAGTAGCCTTCAAAAAATTCATCTTCGTTCATTCCTTCGGGCAGGCTTCCTGCAGAGGTTATTTCCAAACGGTCGGAGAAAATCTCAAATTTTGGAGGAACTTCCCGCGTGTAGTCGTTATGAACAATGGCGTTTATTACCGCCTCGCGAACAGCTATGGCATCCCAAAGGCGCTGGTCTTGTCGTTCTTTCGATGTTATTTTGGTTGCGGTACGGTTTTCTAATTCTAATTTGTCGAGTACCTGTTTTGTGGCTTTTATTAACGAACAGTAACCGTATTCGTTAGTTTCAATTAAATCCACACGGTCTGTTCCCGAATACTGGGCAACTTTTATGGATGTTCCATTTTCGTCAGCCATTAAATA
>JAKSCG010000050.1 GCA_022360715.1 Halanaerobiales bacterium | reverse complement strand
TAACTCCGCCGGCCCGGAAGGCTACAACCGGCAAACCGGAAGCCATTGCTTCAAGGATAACGTTTCCGTAAGTTTCTGTAACCGACGGAAAGGCAAAGATATCTGCCGAAGCATAAATAGCGCTGAGTGTTTCGCCGGTTTTTTGTCGCCAAGGAAGAAATTGAAGGCGGGTATGCGGCGGATCTTTTTTTGGAAACAACTCGCTTGTTGAGCCGGGGTATCTGGGGCAAAGACAAGGTAGTCAATGCCTTTTTGTTCAAAGTATTCCAGCAGCCGGTCCAGGGTTTTGGTTACTCCGTTGATCTGAGGTGAAAAGGTATCGGTAAAAATAGCAATCTTCAAGTTGCTCAGCTCCTTTAAATATTGCCTTACTTTGCTTATGTGAAGATTAAACTAAAAGGGATAATTTGGTAGGTCAGGCTTAGATAGATGAAGTAGGAAAAAACCAGGCCGATTACTGCCCCGGTTAATACATCTGACGGATAGTGGACACCTAGATATACCCGGGAAAGTCCTACCAGGACCGCCACTGCAATAAATAAGGGTGCTAAAGGGGGAAAATAATACGTAAAAGTGAGGGCTAGCGAAGAGATCGCTGTAGTATGGCCGGACGGAAAGGAATAAGCTTCAAAGGGGATAGAGACTAACTCAATATTTTTAAGTACTTCATAGGGACGAGGCCGATTGACCAGCCGTTTAATAATGCTTACGCAGAGGTGACTGCTGCTCAGGACTAAAAAAGCATGGATACCAATATTTGACAACTTGCTATTACCCCCAAAAATTAAAATTAGCGGGATTGAGACCGTGAATATTGGTCCACCCAGGTGAGTAATCCAGGACATAAAAGAAGTTAAAACCTGATAGCGGTATTTGGAGTAGATCAGTTGAAAGAGCTGGGCATCTTTAATCATAAACTGACTGCTTAATTGCTTCATTATTTAAACCCCCCATGTCGAGATAATTTAACTATATTATACAGCTTGTCTGTTAATTTAATATTAAGATAATGTAAAAGTTTGATTAATAATTAAACCAAAGTAAAATAATAAATAAAGGGAGTAAAGGCCAGATGTTAACAATAAAATGCGCCCAATGCCAGGCCAAATTATTCAAATATCATAAAATCGGTCGGGGGAAAGTTCTCAGGTGTTGGAAAAGCAGGATCAAACGGCTCTACCAGGCTGAGTTCCAAGAGAATAGGATTGTCTGTAGGGGGTGTGGAAATGAGATCGGGGAAATTGAGGAGCGATCAATCAAGATGAAACAGGATAAATTCATCTATACCGGGACTAAAGATTCGCAGTAGTCGAATTTTGACTTGACTCCTCCCGATTTAAATAAGTAAGTTTTTTCTCCAGAGCCAGTAAGAAAATTATTATTAAGATGGCATAGATGATCACACTGGAAAAACCGTAATATACGCCAAAGAGGTCATTGCTTTTACCGATCAACCAATTGGAAATCATATTAATCACGACAGCAAAAGTAATAATAAATCCCATCACACTGCCGGTATTTTCGGTAAATTCCTTCATAATAATTACCATCAAAGTAGGGTACATGATCGAAACAAAAAAGCCGACAAAGGAGAAAAAGATTGCACCGCCATTACCGATTAGCAGTCCGGTACCAAATAGGATCATACTGGCGACAGTATTATAGAGAATTATTTTGACATAACCGATCTTCTCGGCTAAATACCCCCCGGTCAGACGACCAATCGTAAAGGTAATAAAGAAAAATGATAAATAGAATGAACTGCTGTTTTCGTTCATTTCCCTCATTTCGGTTAGAAAGTTAACTAACCAGTTCCCGATTGCTGTTTCAAGTACTATTGCCAGGCCCAGGACAACACCGAATAACCATAGTTTACTGTTTTTAGCTATCTCTTTAGCCGGTATTTTCAAACTAACTCGGTCGGTTTTATGTTCCGGGAATTTAGAAAAGAGTAATAAAATAAAGATAAAGATAACGATAACCGATGTGGCAAGATAGATCTTCTGCCAAGCATAATTTTGCGTCAACATCCAACCGGCATACCGCGGTCCAATGGTCGAACCTACGCCGTAAAAGAGATGGAGAAAATTAAACATAACTGCTGTATTTTTAATGAAAATTTTAGCTCCTAATGAATTAACCCCGATCTCTATTGCCCCCACCCCGATATTAGTTAAAAACATGGCTATTACAAAAAAACTGAAGGATTTTGCTAAAGGGATTAAAGCGATAGCTGTGGCCCATATAAATAAGCCGAATAACAGAATTTTTTTCTGGCCGAACTTATCAGCGGCTAATCCGCCAAAAAATGTTGAGATAGTAAAACCCAGTGATGCCAGGAATAACATCAGACCTATCTGGCTGTATGAAATAGTATAATAATCTCGGATCGAAGGCAATAACACCCCGCGTATATTGTTGATAAACCCAAAAACAGTCATCATCAAAAAAGCGAGAATGATTAGTTTATTATAGTTCTTCATCAGATAAAAAACCTCCTTGACCAGCATACTTAAATAAGCTTATACCTTATTGCGGTAAATGTCAACTAAATTTGCCGTACAATAAACTTTGTGATAGGATTTAGATAGATATTAATCAGGAAAATAATTGGAGATTGCTCAAACTGAAAAATTGAGGAGGTAATAAAATGACGATGACAGTGGTACCGGCTAAACTAAACCAAAGTAAAGACAAACTTGTCCTGCTTGACCAAACCTTATTACCGCATGAAGAGAAGTTTTTGGAATTAGACCAAGTTGAAGCGGTTTGGGAGGCCATAAAAAAACTAAGGGTCAGGGGGGCGCCGGCGATCGGGATTGCGGCGGCCTTTGGACTTTATGTTTGTAGTCTAAAGTCGTCGGCAACAACGGTCCTTGCTTTTAAAAAAGAGTTTTTAGCGAGCAGAGACTATCTTGTTACGGCAAGACCGACGGCAGTTAATCTGTTTTGGGCCCTGGAGCGGATGACCAAAAGATTTGAAGAAGAAGCAGAAAAAGGGGTAGCAGCGATAAAAAAGGCTTTGCTGGCTGAAAGTGAACAAATTTTAGCCGAAGATCAAGCGATGGGAAAAGCTATTGGTGCATATGGTTTATCGTTATTAAAACCAGGAATGGGTTTGTTAACCCATTGTAATGCCGGTGGTATTGCCACTTCAGGTTATGGAACTGCCTTGGCCCCGGTCTATTTGGGACAAGAAAGCGGTTATAACTTTAAAGTATATGCCGGGGAGACAAGACCATTGTTACAGGGTTCACGATTAACTGCTTATGAACTAAATAAGGCCGGGGTTGATGTGACGGTGATTTGTGATAATATGGCTTCTTTGGTGATGCAAGAAGGTAAAATCGGTGCGGTCCTGGTTGGCTGCGACCGGGTAGCGGCCAATGGGGATACTGCTAATAAAATAGGGACTTCCGGATTAGCAATTCTGGCCCGGGAGTATAATATTCCCTTCTATATTTTGGGACCAACTTCGACTATTGATTTAGACACACCGACCGGGGCCGACATCACAATTGAGCTGCGGGCGCCAGATGAAATTGTGAATGGATTGGGGAAACGAACAGCACCCCAAGGGATTAAAGCCTATAACCCTGCTTTTGACGTAACCGAGGCTAAATATATTACCGCTATTATCACGGAAAAGGCTGTTGTCCGGCCGCCATATCAGGAGAATATAAAAGCGTTATATCAATGATTTTCCTGGTTGAGGAGGTTGAATGAACCGGGGTCAAAGTGATATATTCGTTCATAATGCACAATAATTATTGCTGAATTTAGTCGTTTTGAATATTTTTTTCCCGGTTTAGATATAGTATAATAAACTAAAATATTAAAAAATTAAATAAAAGATAAACCTTTATGATTATATTATTTAAATTTTTAACCAGTCATAGAGGTTCTTTCATATTGGGATATTAACCGTAAAAAGCTGAATTAAGCAGGATGGAGGTGGTCAAAGAGAATCAGCATGTGATTTTGGTATGATGAGTAGCGGAGGAGGCAATTTCTTAATCAACAAATTAGGAGGAGAGTAGTATGAGAAGAATTATTATACCCCTGATATTAATGTCACTATTTTTACTTGTTTCGATGAGCGGGGTTAACGCTAGTGAGCTGGTCGTAGGATTGGGTGAAGAACCGGAAACACTGGACCCCAACAAGACCACTCGCTTTCATTCCTATATGGTTTTAAGCAATATTATTGAACCCCTGTTTACCCTTGATCATAGTTACAATGTGGTGCCCCTACTGGCTGAGTCTTATCATTGGGCCGAAGATGGCAGCAAAATGGAAGTTGTTTTGAAAAAAGGGATAAAATTTCATAATGGTTCCGAAATGATCTCAAGCGATGTCAAGGCTTCTTACGAAAGATACTTTGCCTTATCACCACTGGCTAATTACCTGCCCGGGAAAAAAGGCGGTATTTACCGAATTGATACCCCACATAAATATACGGTTGTTTTTCACTTTGAAAAGGCCAAACCGTTAGCCCTTTACCATATGGCCGACGCTCATGTCGGTATTATGCCCAAAGCCTGGCTAGCAACTAAAAGTGATTCCGAAATTGGTATTAACGAATTGGTTGGTACCGGACCATTGAAATTTGTGGAATGGGTTCCCGGTGATCGAATAGTAATGGAGCGTTTTGAGCAATATCACCATGGTCCAAACTTTATTAGTAACCAGGGTCCGATTAAGGCGGAGCGGATGATCTTCAGGGTTGTCCCGGAGGATGCAACAATGATGGCCGAATTGCTGGTTGGTAATGTTGATATATCTTTTGACGTTCCGCCCAATGCCCTCAAGATTTTAGAAAGAAATCCTAAGATCAGAGTTGAAACAGCCCCGACATATAGTGTACAGTATCTGGCTAATAATATGTCCAGTGAGATAATGCAGGATAAAAAGGTCAGAATGGCGATTGCTCACGCGGTAAATAAAGAGGAGATCGCCAAAGCAGCCTGGTTTGGTGTCGGAAAGAAGATTAACGGTTTAATTAATAAAGCCACAATTGGCTACTGGCCCGGGGTTGAGGAGGTAGCCTATCAATACGACCTTGCTCAGGCTAAAAGTCTGCTCGAAGAAGCCGGCTGGCAAGACCTTAATGGTGATGGGATTAGAGAAAAAGCCGGTAAAGAACTATCCCTTGTTTTAATCACCTTCTCCAATATTGACCAGTGGCGTAAAGCCGGTGAAATTGTTCAGGCTCAATTAAAAGAGGTCGGGATTAAAGTTGACCTGCAAACAGCTGAAGTTGGGGCAACTTATGATCGGGCCAGAACCGGTGATTATGACCTGGGTATTTTCCGTAATACCTGGTGGCTAGGTCAACCTTATCTCAGATTTTTAACCCATAGCAGTGGGATTGGTTCCAGTAACTTCGGACATTGGGCCAATCCGACAATTGATCAAAATATAGAAATAGCGGGTAACGATATGAGTCTGGAGAAACGTACCCAGGCCTTAAATCAAGTCCAGAAGATAGTAGTGGAATCCGCGGTCTGGGTCCCACTGGTATCCAATGCGAATATTCTGGCGGCCAAGAATTATGTCAGCGGTCTGGATGAGTTGCTGACTCACCCCTGGTGGCCTCCCTTAATGCGGGCTTTATTACTGGAGAAAGAGTAGAGTTAGACCAAAATAAATTAGCTTAAACCAGCGGGGTGGATAATTATATCCGCCCCCGGTTTTAATCCCGTTGTAGGAGGTTAAAGCATGTCACAATATATTATGCAACGTTTATTGATGCTGATCCCAATTTTGCTCGGTGTCACAATGCTCGTTTTTTCCTTAATGCATATTTCCGGTGATCCGATTCTGCTGATCTACGGAACTAACCTCGATCAAGAGATTATAGCAGAGAAAAGACATGAGCTGGGTCTTGACCAGCCGATCTATCGCCAATATTTAAATTGGGTGGGGCGGGCGGTCAGGGGAAATCTGGGTTTATCAATTAGAACTCATGACTATGTCTGGAACATGATCCGCGACCGGATTAAAGCAACCCTGGAGTTAACGATCATCGCCTTAGTTATAACCTTGCTGGTGTCAATTCCGGCCGGGATTATTTCAGCAGTAAGGAGATATACCCTTTTTGATCAGCTGGCCCGTTTTTTTGCCTTATTTTGGGTTTCGATGCCCTATTTCTGGTTGGGTCTTGTCTTGATGTTAATATTCGGGATTAATTTGCAGTGGTTACCTATCTCCGGCCGAGGCGGTTTTATTTTAAGTGGGGAGGGACTTAGGTCACTAATCCTGCCCAGTCTGACCTTGGGCTTGCCACCGGCAGCCTTATTTATGAGAGTTATTAGGTCTAATATGCTGGAAGTTATTAATGAAGATTATGTCCGTACCGCCAGGAGTAAAGGATTAATTGAATATAAAGTTATAATTAAACATGCTTTTCGTAATGCCCTTTTATCAGTGTTAACCTTGCTCGGTCTTCGAATCCCCTGGCTGTTTGGCGGTGCTGTAATTACCGAAACGGTCTTTGCCTGGCCGGGGATGGGCAGATTGCTGGTTGATGCGATTATGAAAAGGGACTATCCGGTAGTACAGGGGATTGTTTTGTTGATTGCTATCTTGGTAGTTATCTTCAATATAATTGTAGATCTGCTTTATGCCTACCTGGATCCCAGGATCCGTTTTGAATAGAAGGGAGTAGAGGGTCGATGGACGTAAAAGATTACAGTAATCTGCAGCGGGTTATGCAAAGATTTAGGCGAAATAGACTGGCTGTTATTGGTGCCCTTATTATTTTATTGATCGTTTTAATGGCGATTTTTGCCCCTTTGCTCGCTCCCTACGATCCGACCGAACAGGATTATGAAGCATTACTGTTGCCGCCTTCATGGGAACATCCTTTTGGGACTGATGATTTGGGGAGGGATATCCTCAGTCGGATTATTTATGGTTCCCGTTATACACTGTTAGTGGGGATCGGGGTAGTCCTGATTGTAGCGGTAGTTGGTTCTTTACTGGGGTTTATTGCCGGCTATTATCGCGGTAAGCTCGATACCCTGATTATGCGGCTGGTAGATGTTATGTTATCAGTGCCTGTTCTGGTTTTAGCACTGGCTATTTCGGGGGCTTTAGGGGGTGGATTAATTAATGTAATTATTGCAATTGGAGCTGTCGGTTGGACTCAATTTGCCAGACTGGTCAGGGGTGAAGTGCTGCATATTAGAGGAACAGAGTATATTAAAGCAGCGAAAGCACTTGGCGCTAATGATTTCCAAATTATTTTTTTCCATTTAGCCCCTAATATGGTGGCCCCGGTAATTGTCTATACCACATTATATATACCTTCAGCAATTCTTTGGGCAGCTTCTTTGAGTTTCCTTGGTCTTGGGGTTCAACCGCCTATTCCGGAATGGGGTGCTTTAATTGCTGACGGAAGGAGCTATCTTAGTTATGCCTGGTGGATAGCGACCATGCCCGGTTTGGCGATTATGTTAACTGTCCTGGGATTCAACTTTATGGGCGACGGACTCCGTGATGCTCTTGATCCCAAAATGGCCAAAGATATCTAGTTCATGCCTTGTGCAAAGGAGGAAGCTAATGGTTAATAAAGAAGATTTACTGGAACAAATTATGGAGAATCTGGATCAAGATGAGGTGGTAGAACTCTGTCAGGAAATGGTCCGAATCCCGAGTGAAAATCCTCCCGGCCACTTGGAGGAAATTACCGAATTTGTTGGCCGTTTTCTGCGCAATAATAATTTAGAGTATCAAGTGATGGAAGGCCATAGGGGTTACCCGGTCCTGCTCGCCCGACTGACCGGTAACGGGGAGCGCACTTTACTATTAAACGGACATCTTGATGTTGTCCCGGCCGGTGAAAAAAACAGGTGGGCAATACCGCCTTTTTCCGGACGGATAATTGACCAATACTTACACGGTCGTGGTAGCAGTGATATGAAAGGTGGAGTAGCCGGATTGCTCGGTGCCTTTAAAGCTGCGGCCAAATTACCCGCTCTCCCCGGTAATGTAATCTTAATCCTGGTGCCGGATGAAGAAACAGGCGGACACTACGGTACACAATGGCTGTTAGAGCAGGGAGAGATCAGTGGTGACGGTTGTTTGATCGCTGAACCTTCCCGCGACCATCCGACTATCGGTCAAAAGGGCTCCTGCTGGCTCAAACTAATAACTCACGGTAAACCCGGTCATGGTAGTCTTTCGCCGGTAGCCGGTGATAATGCTATTCTCAAGATGAACCAGGCGATCCAGGTGTTCTATCGGCTGTGGGAACAAGATTGGGAAATGCCGGAAGAGATCAAGGATTTAATTATCGCTTCGCAAGAGATGATCAAACAGGAGCAAAAAATTCCCGGACTGGAAAGGATTTTAGATCATGTTACGGTAAATGTTGGTGTAATCAGGGGCGGTGATAAGGTTAATAAAATTGCTGATTATTGTGAGGCTGAAATAGATATCAGAATTCCGTTTGGGGTTGAGCCGGAAATGGTTCTCGGTTTGGTTAAACAGGAAATAGAAAAACTGGGGTCGGGTTTTGCGGTTGAGTCCTTACGGTGGTTGAGTAAAGCTAATTATACCTTGCCGGAGGAAAAGATTGTCCGTTCGGTCGTCAACTCTATTAAAAGGGTAAGCGGACAGGATTGCAGGCCGTTGTTGCAGTGGGCCTCCAGTGATGCCCGTCATTTTCGGGCCAGGGGTATTCCCACCATCCAATATGGCCCGGCAGAACTGGGGGGAATTCATTCCTATGATGAAAAAGTAAAGGTTGCTGATCTAAAACTATACTCCCGGGTGTACGCCACTGTTATTATCGATTTTTTACTATCATAACAAATTGATCTGCGGCCATAATAAAAAAACCATCTCCCCGTGCCCATCCCTTGCTCAGGATTGACGGTGTTTTCAAGGTTATTTCAGGCAATACTACCAGTAAAGGTTAATGATAGAAGGAGTTGAGAAGATGAACCTTACTGTTGCTGATATTTTAGCATATGATTTTCTAAAAGGGAATAAGGTGCTTGCCGGTAGGGGAGGGTTGGGCAAACAGGTCCGTTATGTCGATATTATAGAAGTTCCCGATGTGAAAGGGTGGATTAAAACCGGCGGGGTTTTAATGACCACTGGTTATGCCATTAAAGAAGGTAGCGACATTCAGGAACAATTAATGCAGGAATTAGTAGCCCAGGGGGCCTCAGCCTTATTTATTAAAAAGGGGAGATACCTGACCGAGATTCCGGCTGTTATTATCGAACTAGGCAATCGGTATAATCTGCCGGTAGTGCAGATTCCCCGGGAATTGCCGTATAAAGATATCCTTTTTTCCTTGTTGAGTCGAATTATGGAAAAACAAACCTTTATTTTGCAAAAATCCAGGGATATTCATGATCAATTAACCAGGGTAGTATTAGAGGGAGGCGGGATTGATTTACTGGCCCGGACCCTTTATCAAATAATTGCTCAGACAGTTTTAATTTTAGATCAAAAATTGAAGGTAATTGCCCTGTCCGCGAATGGAAAAAAACCGGCAGAGCTGTTTATACCGGAAAAAAAAATACTGGAGCAGTTTGCTGATAATAAACAGCCAATTCGGCTGAAAGGGACTGAGCGTAATTTTTCATTGATTATTGCCCCGGTGGTAGTTTCCGGCGAAATTTATGGCTATGTTGCGGTAGTTGAAACCGGCAGCAGAAAGATGGAAGAACTGTATTATACGGCTGTTCAGCAAGCGGCCACTGTGGTAGCGCTGGAAATGATGAAGGAAAAAGAGAAGTTAGAAACCCGTAAGCGCCTGGAAGCTAACCTGATCGAAGACCTGTTAAACGAAGAGTACAAATCACCACAAACAATTATTCAGCGGGCCCATTACCTGGGATGGGATTTTGAACGGGTCTATTTAGTCCTAATAATTGATATTGATAATTTTGAAGAGTATTTTTGGGAGAAGAAAGATGAAGAACATATGCAGGAGATTAAAGAAAAGCTGAAAGAGATCGTTCGGCAGGAATTTTTATTCTTAAATAAAGAAGCTATCCTGATCTTCAGGAGCGATTCTTTAGTGGTATTTTTTGATTGTGAGGGTTTGGCGGAGAGCGAGATTAAAGCTAAGGTAATTAATTTCTCCGAGCGCATCCGCGAAAAAATTAACCGACAAATATCGCAAGTGTCGGTAACTATCGGGATCGGCAACTATTATCCTGAGGTAATGGGGTTGAAAAAAAGTTATTTTGAGGCAAGTAAAGCCGTTAATATCGGCAAAAGCATTAAAAGGGATAGCGATATTTTC
This sequence comes from Halanaerobiales bacterium, assembly GCA_022360715.1. Classification (GTDB taxonomy): domain Bacteria; phylum Bacillota; class Halanaerobiia; order Halanaerobiales; family DTU029; genus JAKSCG01. Next base: position 73,491 of record JAKSCG010000050.1, on the reverse strand, counting down.
CATTACCAGGATCTTGGTATTTATCGGGTGCTGGTTAAGTGTAAAGATGACCCGGAGTTAAGGGAGTTTTATCAGGAAATTTTAGGTCTAGTTAAGAAGTATGATCGTAAAAACGGGGAAGAAGAGATGCTGAAAACAATTGAGGCCCTTTTAAAACATTTTGGGAATAAGTCCAAGGCGGCCGAAGAGTTATGTATTCACCGCAATTCCCTTAATTACCGCCTCAATAAAATAGAAAAAATTACGGCAAGAACTTTTGCCGACGGTGAGAACTGGTTGAATATCTATCTGGCTTTAAAAATCAATGATTTAATTAATGGATGATTAAGCATTGAAAAGAGATTGAGCTAGTTTATTTAATAGATTAATTTAGAATCTTGACAATATTTAATTTTTATAACTAAAGGAGGGAGTTAACTTGGATAAATTTAGAATTGCGGTGATCAGGGTGGTGACGATTGATGATCAGGAAAAGTTATCTTTACATGGAAAATTACTGGAAAAGTACTTTCCACTCTTTACAACCACCTCTTATTGTATTCCGGACCAATATGACGGTATCTATGACCAGGTTACTTATCAAAAAGCGTTACCCAAAATTATAGCTCTGGCCGAGCGGATTGCCGGAGAGCAGGATGGACTGATTATTAGTTGTGCCGGTGACCCGGCTGTCCGAGAATTAAAATCTCGTCTTGCTATCCCTGTAAGTGGAGCAGGGATGCCGACAGCCGTCTTCAGTCTAAATTATGGAGAGCAGATTGGTGTGCTGGGAATTGAAGAATCACCGCCGGCTATTTACCGAAGTGTTCTGGGGAAAAAAATGCTTGCTTATCAAAAACCAACCGCTGTTGCCAACACCAACGACTTACTAACAGAAGCAGGTCGGGATTCTCTGCTGGTTGCGGCTAGCGAGTTAAAAGCAAGTGGGAGCGAGGCCCTTGCACTGGCCTGTACCGGGATGTCAACGATCGGTATTGCTCCTTTCCTGGAGCGGTCATTACATTTACCGGTGATTGATCCGGTTATTGCCGAGGGTCTATATCTATATGAAAGATGTCTGGCTAAACACAAACAAGAGGCGGGGATTGACTGATGTCCACTAAAGGTATTTTAATCGATCAGGAAATAGCCCGGGCCGCAGTAGTTGGAGGCCAATTTTTCGGCGGCGGGGGTGGCGGTTCAGCGGCTAAAGGTCTGGAAATGGCCTTTAAAGCGCTCGAACTTGGCGAGTTAAGACTTATCGATCTGGCTGATCTGCATGATCAAGAACCGGTTATTACTGCTTCTGCTGTCGGTGCCCCGGCTGCCCGGGATAAAATGGTGACCGATCAGGATGCAATTGAAGCTTACGAAATCTACCAACGGATTACCGGGGAGAAACCTGCCGGAGTCATTACTAATGAAAATGGTGGAATGGCCACGGCTAATGGCTGGATATTAGCAGCTGTATCCGGAATTCCCATTGTCGATGCCCCCTGTAATGGCAGGGCTCATCCTACAGCCCCGATGGGTAGTATCGGTTTAAGCCGGCAAAAAGATTATCGAACCTGGCAGGTAGCAGTTGGCGGTAATCCCCATCTGAAAAAGGATCTAAAAATCAGCGTCTATGGGACAGTTGCTGCTACCTCCCGTTTAGTCCGGAAAGCTGCCGTTGAGGCCGGGGGTTTAGTAACCGTGCTCCGAAACCGGGTCAAGGCCGGCTATTTACGTAATCATGCGGCAGTAGGCGGCATTTCTCAGGCGATCACAGTGGGCAGGATATTGCTTAAAAATAAGGGAGATAGTCAAAAGATCATCACTGCTTTGCGTGAGTATTTACCTTTACAACTGATTGAGTCGGGAGAGATTAAAGATCTTGTGCTGGAAACGTGCGATGGTTTTGATATCGGAAAATTTTATGTGGAAGGAGAGAATCGGATTGAGGTGACCTTCTGGAATGAGTATATGACCTGTGAAAAAAATGGGCAGCGACTTGCAACCTTTCCGGAACTAATAACCATTTTTTCGGCCGAGCAAGGTGAAGTTAGAACAAGTGCTGAGCTGAGAGAAGGAGAGCCAGTCCTGCTAATCAAAGTAGCTAAAGCAGGGCTTAAACTGGGAGCGGGGATGTATGAGCAAAATTTGTTTAAGGAAGTGGAAACAGTAATCAATAAAGACCTAATCACTTATCATTTTTAAAAAAGAACAAGACTAATTGGGGATAAAGGAGGCTTATTTAAGTGATTTTAAAACATGTACTCGATATGTTTGAGCTGCTGGATAAACCGGCTGCCAACGGGACGGAAGTAGCAGACTTTTTAGGGGCCAACGGTGCAGAAGGGATTGAAGTAAAAGAAATCCGGGGGGAAAAGGGAGCGACCGACGGTATTAAAATCATTATTAAAGGGGAGAACGGGAAGAGCAGGGGGGGAGCTGCCCCTACCCTTGGTGTAATCGGACGATTGGGCGGACTGGGGGCCCGGCCGGAGATGATTGGTTTTGTTTCAGATGGTGACGGGGCCCTAACGGCCCTGGCGGTGGCCAGTAAACTGCTTGATATGAACAATAAAGGGGATCTACTCCCAGGTGATGTTGTGATAACAACTCATATCTGTCCTGATGCCCCTACCCGGGAACATCAACCGGTTCCTTTTATGGATTCACCGATTGATATGGAAACAATGAATCAAAGTGAAGTCACTCCGGAGATGGAAGCAATCCTTTCGATCGATACAACCAAGGGTAATAAAGTTATTAACCATAAAGGTTTTGCGATTTCCCCGACAATTAAAGAAGGATATATTCTGAAGGTCAGTGCTGACCTGGTCAATCTGGCCGAGCAGGTTTCCGGTGAGCCGACGGCGGTTTTTGCTGTTTCTCAACAGGATATTACCCCATATGGGAACGAATTATTCCATCTAAACAGCATCCTCCAGCCGGCCGTTGCTACTACTGCCCCGGTTGTTGGTGTTGCCATTACCACTACTGTCCCGGTGGCCGGTTGTGCGACCGGGGCCAGCCATTTTGTCGATGTTGAAAAAGCCGGCCGTTTTGTGATCGAGGTAGCCAAGCAGTTCGGTAAGGGGTTATGCCGGTTTTATGAGCCCCAAGAATTTCAACAGCTGGTTAAACTATACGGTCCAATGAATAAATTTCAACAAAGGGGTTGGAAGGAATAATGAGTCTCCTTCAATTTACCCTAACTGTTGAAGAGGGTAAAGAGCTAATTAGCCGAGCCATTTTGCACCACCCTTTTTTCCGGGAGAGTTATAAAAAGGGTAAGATCCTATTAAAGGGGGGAACTACTGTCTCCCGGATTGCCGAGAAAGTAACCGGTAAACCACTCAGAATTTGTGGCCGGATTACCCCCAGAGGCACTGTTAGTGGTGGCGAGGACTGCCGGGCAGCACACTCAATACTAATTAAGGGGAAACGGCTGCAAAATATTGATGCTTCGATCATTGAAGTATCCCAGCAACTGGGGCCGGAAGACCTGGTTATTTGTGGGGCTAATGCAATTGACGGGAAGGGCAGGGCGGCCCTGATGGCCGGGAGTCCGGGGGGCGGTAATGTCGGCCAGGCTATTAATAGCTGGTTTGTTGAAGGGACCAGGGTAATTATTGCGGTCGGACTGGAGAAACTAATTCCCGGTGATCTTGTCGAGATTGTTAACCGGACCGGTCGGAAAAAAGCGGACATTTCCTGGGGGATGTCGGTAGGACTGTTATTACTACCGGGAGAAGTCTTTAATGAAATAAAAGCAGTAGAGTTGTTGAGCGGAGTAAGTTGTTATGCCCTGGGGGCAGGGGGATTGGGCAATGCTAATGGGAGCATCGTACTGGAAGCTACCGGTAGTACCGACCGAATAAATAGCCTGGTCCAGCTGCTTAAAGAAATTAAGGGAGAAGTCAAGATATCAGGGGTGGCCGCGTCGCTAGTGGAGTGTTTTGTTGGCTCACAACGATGTAAATTACACCGGGGTTGTGGTTATAAGAAGGGGGTTTTAACCGAATGAATCCGGTCAAGAAAAAGATAAAAGTGGGGGCAATTACCCTCGGGCAATCACCTCGTGTTGACATGATCCCTGAGATCGAAGCAACACTAGGTGCGGGTTTTGAAATTATTCAAGCCGGGGCAGTCGATCAATATAGCTATCAAGAGATTATTACCAATTTTTCACCGAAAACCGGTGAGCAGCTGCTGGTATCAAAACTGCGTGACGGGAGAGAAGTGGCTTTGGCCGAAAGACATATTATTCCTTTGCTGCAAGATTGTATTGATCAACTGGCCGGCCAAGGAGTTGATGTGATTTTGCTGCTCTGTACAGGCAGCTTCCCCAACTTTAACTTTCCCGGTTTAATCATTACACCACAAACAATTTTACAACAAGTGATTACCGGATTGATTGGTGATAAAAAACTGGGGATTATGGTTCCTGCGCCAAACCAGCTGGCGCAGATTAGCCAGCGGTGGAGAGATAGCGGGATTATAGTAGAAGCGAAAGCCGCTTCCCCCTATCAAAAACTTGCTAAGCTCGCCGAAAAAGCCAGGGAATTTGTTGGCAGTGAGGTGGAGGTTATTTTGTTGGATTGTATGGGTTATAGCAAAAAAATGAAAGAAGTTGTGCTGCTTAACAGTGGGAAAAAAGTTGTGCTGGCCAGGACAATGGTGGCAGCAGTAGTAAGAGAGCTCTTGAGCTGAGAGGAGGTGTGGCCAGACGGATTAATTGCTCGGTTTAGATGTTGTTGGCTCTGTTTAGTGAAACGAGAAGTGAGAAGGAAAAATTAAGAAAGGATGATTAAACAGATGGCTCCTAAAATGAATGATACGCTTAACGGTCTGGGAAATATCCAAGAAGTGAGTAGGGATCAACTGCCGGCCAAACATCCTTCGGCCTTAAACCCGGCTATTTTAATCTTGAATATTATTGTAGCCGCCTTGGGTGCGATTATTGGTCTGGAGTTGATTACCAGGTTAGGGATTACAACTAATACTTCGATTATTGGGGCTTTGCTTGCAATATTGATTGCCCGAATCCCCTTAGCCTTTTTTAAAAAGCTAAAACAGATTAATAGTCAGAACCTTATTCAAACCGCAATATCCGGGGCAACATTTTCGGCAGCAAATGCCCTGCTATTACCGATTGGGATTCCTTACCTGATGGGTCGAGTTGATCTCGTCATTCCGATGTTAATCGGTGCTTCACTTGCCCTACTGACTGATGCTACGATCCTGTACTGGATTTATGATACTGAGATCTTTCCGGCCGAAGGGATCTGGCCACCCGGTATTGCTACTGCTGAAGCGATCCTGGCCGCTGCCCGGAAGGGTAAAAAAGCCCTGATTCTGGTGGTTGGTGGAATTGGCGGGGTAATTGGGAAAGCCCTGGGAATACCGACTGATGTATTTGGTGTTTCATGGATCGGTAATGTCTGGGCGCTGGGTATGTTTGGTCTGGGCTTAATTCTGCGCGGTTATTCACAGCAGCTTTTTAATACCGATATCAACCAATTTTACGTTCCGCATGGGATTATGATCGGGGCCGGACTGGTGGCTTTGGTACAGATTGTGCTTAAGATTGCCTCCAAACGGCAGGATATGAATACGGAGAAAATGAAGATAACCAAGACCAAGAAAGATTTAGGGCTAGGTCTGGGTAAAGGGTTTGTCTTGTATCTGGTGATAGCCTTACTGTTAGCTTTAATCGGTGGTTTGATCACCCAAATGCCTTTGCTCCAGTTTATTTTTTGGTTTATCTTTGCCGCTTTTGCGGCGATTGCCTCAGAGTTAATCGTCGGTATTTCCGCAATGCATTCCGGTTGGTTTCCGGCTTTTGCAACAGCTTTGATCTTCCTGGTGTTGGGCATGTTATTTGGCTTTCCGCCGTTGGCCTTAGCTTTACTGGTAGGGTTCACTGCTGCTACCGGTCCGGCCTTTGCTGATATGGCATATGACTTTAAGGCTGGCTGGATTCTCCGTGGCTCCGGCCAATCAGAGCAATTTGAACTTGAAGGCAGAAAGCAGCAATATATTGCCGAGGTGATCAGTTTTCTGGTGGCAATTGTTGTGGTCTTCCTGTTCTATGATAATTATTTTTCCCAAAATCTATTCCCACCGGTAAACCGGGTTTATGTGGCAACTATTGAGGCCGGAACTAACCTACAGGTTGCCAGATACTTGCTAATGTGGGCTGTTCCCGGGGCGCTAATTCAGTGGCTTGGTGGCTCAAATCGCCAGTTAGGGATCTTATTTGCTACCGGTTTATTAATTAATTATCCGATTGCCGGTATTACCGTCTTGATCGGTATTGCGATCCGACTGGCGGTCGTTAAAAAGTGGGGGAGTGAGGGGCAGAGAACACTTTATGTCCTTGGAGCAGGTTTTATTGCCGGTTCGGCCCTTTATAGTTTCTTTTCTTCAACACTCAAGCTTGGCAAGAAATAATTAGATTAAAGCGAAGGGAGTTGGCAGGAATGAACTTTTTTGAATTTGATCTTGGTTTAGCAGCCCGCCGCTTGGTTAATGATATTCTGGATGTTAAAAAAAATGAAGCAGTTGTGATTACCGCCGATACGGGTTCCAGTGAAGAAGTAGTTAATGCTACGGCCCGTGAGGTATTTACGGTTGGGGCGAAACCGATGGTGATCTGGCTACCTTCCCCCCGGGGGGTTGGTAAAATGGCTGATGACATGCTTCCCCAACAACCACTAAGTGCAGCCCTGCTCGCGACGGATGTCTGGATTGAGTTTAATAAACAATGGTTACTTTACTCTACTCCTTTTGATCTGGCGATCGAACAGAATAAAAAACTCAGGTATGTCTGCCTGGTTGAGATGAATCCTGATATGATGGTAAGAACAATTGGCAGAGTTGATATACCGTTGCTGGAAAAGTTTTTAAATGAGATAGCTGCTCTGACCGAAAAAGCAAAAGAGGTTAGAGTGACCACTCCGGCCGGAACAGAACTTAAATTTAAAAATCACCCGGAACGCAGCTTAATTATTCATTCCGGCATAGTACCGCCCGGGACCTATGAAATGCTGCCCGGTCAAATTAGCTGGACTCCGGACCTGGATACAGTGGAGGGGCGGCTGGTCTTTGACGGTTCTCTCGTACCACCAGTCGGCTTACTGGAAAATCCGATTATTTTGACGATTAAGTCCGGGATAATTACAGCTATTGACGGTAAAAGGGAAGCCCGTCAATTTGAGAAATGGTTGGCCGGTTTTAATGATCATAAAATGTATCAGTTGGCTCATATCTCTTACGGTTTTAATCCCGGAGCCCGGTTGACCGGTAATATTGTCGAAGATGAGCGAGTTTGGGGGGCGACAGAATGGGGGATCGGGAACATCGGGCCACGACTGGTCCCTGACATCCCCGGAGGAGTAAAGGCTCCTTCACATTGTGATGGTATTTGTTTGAATTCCTCAGTCTGGCTGGACCGCCAGCAGATTATCGAACAGGGTAGAATTGTTAATAACCAAAAATTGCTGGAATTGGAACAAGAGTTAACCTGAGCAGCTAAACCAAATAGTAAAGCGGGTACTGCCGGCAATGCTTTTGGGCGTGAAGGCCGGTTATAATCAATCAAACTCTTCTGCTGAATAATGTGGAAGGGTTTGATTTGTCTCTAGAAAAATTTATGATATAATTAACTAGTAATGATTTAGATGAGGATGAGTTTGATGGGTAAAAATTATTATGCTATTTTACCGCGCGGGATCGAAGACGGCCGCAATATTATCGATAATATATACCGACAGCTCTGTCTGATTAACTTCCTCCGCGGCAAGCACCGCTTGATACCTGATTTTCAATTCAAAAAAATGACGCTGTCCTTATTGGCTGAAGGGCAATATAAACCGGTGCCGGTAGATTTTAGTGGTGATGAGCTTGAACTCCTCTCTCTTTATGTCAGCGATGAGTTGGCTTATCTTAAAAAGGAATTAAAACAATTGGTGAAGGAGCATCGTTTAGCAGTAAAGAGTAATAATGGACCAGGTTTGATTAATCAATTTGCCAATTCCTTCCCGACCGATTTCCCGGAGATAAAGGGGAAGTCTTTACCTGTACCCTGTTTTGCCCGGTCCAATCTTTTTTTGTACCAGCAGGTTATTGATAAATTGCCGGAAAATCCCTGCTGGCTCGAACAACTTGTCCAGTTCTATGATTTTTTAACCGGAGAAAATATCGCGGTAACCCGGCTTGAACCAGGTGATTTCCTTTATGACCCGGCCGGGAACATCAAGTACTTAATTTGCTATAATCATTTAACCATAAAATCAGACGACCGGTTGATCTTAGCTCATAACCTCCGTTCATTGGCCCGACTGTTATATCAATACTATATTGAGGATACGGAAAAACACCAGGCCAAACTCTTTAAACAAAAATGGTTTGAAAAAATTGAAGGTCGTTTAATTGAGCCCCTTTATTTCGATGGTACTTCCCACCCGCTTTATCAAAATTTCCAGGAAATAATCCTTGATTTAAAGAATCAGCTTACTTTTTCAGTAAACAAAAAAAGAATCGGTGTCTTTCTGGATGTAGCCAATATTTTTTCGGCGATGTTTACTAATCTTTCCAGAATGGAGATTAATTTTAATCAATTATTAGCCCGGGTGTACGGTCGGGGCGAGAGTCGCCGGATCAAAAAAAAGATTGCTGTGATGTTTTGGCCATTTTACCGTGATGACCGACAACGAGAACAGAAGTTGTCGTTTTTATTGACCTTAAAGGATTATCTCCAGGCTAATGGTTTTGTGGTAATTAAGGCAGAGAATAAAGCGGCACAGGCCAAAACAGTAGTCGACGGAGAAGTGATTGATGTCGATGACGTTAAGTTAATCGAAATTATGGAGAGTTCGCTGCAAGAGCTGGATAGTATTCTCTTGTTAAGTGGCGACCGCCATTTTTTTGATATTATCAGAAAATACGAACAAAACGGGAAAGAAGTCCGGGTTATCTCGATAAGTGCAGACAGCACTTATCAACAATACCCAATTAATTTTAATCATCAATATATTGATCAATACTGGCAGTGTATTGATTTTAGTTAAACCAAGTAGGTTGGAGGTATAGTTATGGAGGTTTTTCAGATTATTAGCCAGGGGATAATTAATGACCAGTTAAGTTTGACGGTATTTATAGTTCTGGCCGTCTTATTTCTGATTGATATTACTTTATATATAATTATTTGGATTAATTTATTTTTTTTAAACCAGGAAATCAGGAATGGTTTAATTTATAAAGCCCCGCTCCGACAAATTATTGCCGGATTTGAGGATTTGATTAAAATGTCTACTCATCAGGTTAATAGCAGGGTTTATGTGGAAGACTTTTTTTCCCGGTTTAAGGCCAGCTTAATTCCTCTTCCCCTTCTGGCCCAGATCAAAATACCGGTGATCAGCACAATAAAATTTATCAAAGATACGGTTTCTCTATTTATCCTGGTTGGGGTTTTGGGAACATTTATTGGGATTTATATCTCGCTGGTTAATCTCCTAAATCCGGCGGGAGGGAATAGCATTTTGACCGGACTGGAGAGCATTACCCCGGTTTTAGCCGGGATGGGTACTGCTTTTGCGACCAGTATTGCCGGGATGAGTTTCGCCCTGTTGACTACCTTTATTTTAAAATTATTTAATGCCGAACAGTTTCTGGTGGGGATTATGACCAGATTGGAGAATTATCTGGACAATGAGGTGAAAATATCCAAAAGGTCTTTTATGGCCAGGTCGTTTGCCAATCTTGATCATACCATTGAAAAGGGCTTTGGCAAGTTGGAAGTTTATGGTAATCAGATTTATGAAGCGATTAAAGGTTTTGCGGTCTTTTCGGAGCAGTTTAAAGAAGCAGCGGCCCATATGGAGGATTTTAATACTAATCTGGCCGGGAGTATGGAGGATTTAAAGGTATTTTATCAGAGCAATAAGGATTTTACCGAAGGGTTCAGTCAAGACATCAAGACCCTGAACCGGCAATTTACCCAATTGTTCAGGAGTATTGATCAGCTGAGTGAACAGCAGAGCAAGGTGATCGAATTTGTTGAACAGGGAACCGAGCTGCAAAGAAACAGTCTGGCTGTTCTGACCGCGCTCAGTAAAGAAATAACCGCTTCCCAACAGGAGATGTTTAATCAGTTTAGCAAAGTATGGGGAGTAGTTAAAAAGGATGCACTGAAAGTGGAACAACTCTTACAGCTTACCGAGAAAACAGCTGGACAACAGGAGAAGATCAGTAGCGGATATTTGGCTTTAATTAATACGCTGGAAAGGGTTCAACAGGAATTAACGGCTAATTTTGCCAATAATGTTGCTCAGCTCAGTGATGCGATGGGGGAACTAAAGAAGGGTTATCATAATGATATGAGCAGAAATATTAAGACTTTTGCTGAACATGTTAGTCTGTCCAATAAAATTATCAATCAAGGGTTTGATTCTCTGGTCAATAAGTTTGAGCAGATGGACCTGATTTTGGGTAAATATTTAAGCGGACTTGCTTTTAATGCCACTGATCTGGAAGGAACAATTACTGGGCTCAATAGTACCGTTAAATCAGTCGAGCACAGCATAAAACTCCATAATAGTTCAGTGCGAGAATTAAAGGAGATCCTGCTATCCGGAGCAGTAAGCATCAAAAAAAACGGATCTGAATAGGGGCGGTTGAGATGTTAGGGCAGGAAAGAAGGTTATTGCATATTCAAGACGGTGAGGAGAACTTTTGGCCGACTTTTACCGATCTGTTAAGTGTCATTATTTTGGTTATTTTATTAGTCTTGGTTGCATATATATTTATAGCCCAGATTAGCACCCAAAAAACAAGAGAAGTCCAACAGATGATCAATGCGCAAATTGGGGAGATTATTGGGTTGCGGGAAAAAATAGCCGGAGATTTGCAGCAAGAGTTTACTGATTCCAGACTTGCGATCGATCTGGATGAAGCGACCGGGGCCATAGTTTTCCGGGGTGAAATACTATTTGCGACAGAATCTGCGCTAATCAGGTCTGATTTTAAACAGATGTTGCAAGAGATTGTTCCCAGGTATGTTGAAGTACTATTGGCTGAAGAACACAAAAGCCATATTTCCCAAATTATCATTGAAGGTCATACTGACGACCGGGGAGATTATATGTATAATCTGGACCTTTCGCAACGGCGCGCTTTTAATGTGGTCAAATATATTCTGGGCAATGAATTCCCTGATTTTAAACATAAAGAGGAATTAAAATATTATCTGACGGCCAGTGGCAAATCAGAGAGCAGTTTGATTAAAAATAGTGACGGTAGCGTTAACCGCGAAAAATCAAGACGGGTTGAAATAAAATTCACCATTAAGGACCAGTATCTGATCGATAAAATGCGCGAGGTTGTTAGGTAAAGTATTTGTTAAATTTACGACAAAGATATTGACAGTGAAAACCAGATTTGCTATAGTTTAAGTTGTCTATACTGACCAGTCGGTTGGGTTTTATTGGTAATTGACTGACCGGTAGGTCTGGAGGAAGGGTATTTAATTGGGGGGGTTTTTATGGGCTTAACTTTTCAAACAAGGGGTGAAAGATGCAAGTAAAGGGAGTTAAGACGAGGGATTTGATTTTGCAAGCGGCGAAAGGGCTTTTTTTTGAGCGGGGTTTTCATGAGACTTCGATGTCTCTCATAGCTGACGAATCAGGGCTTGGCAAAGGCACCCTTTACTGGCATTTTAATAGTAAAGAGGAGTTATTTAATGAGATGTTGAAGCATGAGGTTGAAAATGTGATTAAGAGAATTCGCGCTAATATTAATCAGCAACTACCTTATCAACAAATTTTGAAGGGTATTATTGAGGAAAGCGTGGAAAAAATGCGGGAGAACAAAAAAGATCTTCAGTTTTTTCTCGATCACCAGGAATTTATTAATCAAGAAACCCGTCATAATTTTTTTCAACTGTATTTGTCTTTACATAAAGAAATACAGGAATTTCTGGAGATCGGGATCAAAAAGGGGATACTCCGTGATGAGTCATCCGATTTAATGGCCGGGGCAATGCTCGGGTTATTACAAGGGATGAACCCATTATTAAAGATAGGTCAAGTCGAAAAATCAGCAGTGGTGGAATTCCTTTATCGATTTTTGGCTGCTGGAATTATGACTGATCAGAAAAGGGAAGGAAGGTAATAAAGTGTCCAAGAGATTTTCGACGATAGGATTATTTGCTTTGTTTGTTTTGTTTTTATTGGGAAAATCGGTCCTGGCCGAAGAATTAACCCTGGTGCAGGCCTTAAAATTAGGGATTGAGAATAATACAGAAGTAATTATAAGTGAGTTAGACCGGGAAATAGCCGAAGGGGATTACCAAATAGCTAAAAAGTCCTTATTTCCGGAAATAAAACTCAATAGTAATTATACAAGATTAGAGCAGGTTCCATTTGGTTCACCAAATGTCTACCGGACCACACTATCCCTTCAACAGCCTATTTTTCTGGCCGGCAAGTTACTTTCCGGGATTGAATTAGCGGAAAAGGGGATTGAATTAATTGCTCTACAGGGTGAACAGAAAAAAGAGAGTCTGGTCTACAATATAATTAATTCATATTATGGGGTATTGATGGCCCGGGAAAGGTTGGAGATCGAGGAAGAAGCACTGAAGCTGATTGAAGAACATAAAAGAATTGTTCAAGCTAATATCAAAGCCGGTCTGGCCCTTAAAACCGACCTGCTTCAGGTCGAGATCGAAGAAGGTAATTCCCTTCAAAATCTAAGAGAAGCAAGGAATAAGCTTTACTTAGCCAGGAGATCACTGGGCATAATGATCGGAACGGATTTAACCGCGATCGATTTTATCGTTCCGGAGCTGGCCTTAGAGATTGAAACCGGGTTTGATTATCTCTATCGGCAAGCCTTGCTGAAAAGACCCGAAATCCAATTGCTTGCCCTTAATCAAGAGATGACTGAGCTTAACCTTTCGCTTAAAAAGAAGGATCGATATCCTAATATTATTTTAATCGGAAACTACGGCTGGCAGGGTGAGGAATTTTCTTTGGAAGACGGTAGCTGGGACCTCTCCCTTTCGCTGTCGTACCCGGTTTTTGACGGCAGGAAATCGGTTTCGGAACAAAAGAACATCGAAAAAGAGCTGGCTCAGTTAGCTCAATCAACCAAGAATTTACAGGAAATGATTGCCCTGGAGCTGGAAGAACAATTAATGAAGCTAAAACAAAACCAGAATAATATTGAGTTGCAGCAGATCAATTTGGAAAAATCGGAAGATAATTTCCGCTTATCTTCACTTCGATTTGAGGCCGGATTGGGTACAAATATCGATTTAATCAATGCCCGCACAATGGTCAAACAGGCCAAAATGATGCTGATGCAGGCTGAATATCAATATCACTTGAATCTTGTTAGTTTACTATATAAGACCGGTTCTTTGTTCGAGCATTTTGAGGAGGTAATTAATCATGAAAAATAGCATCATATCTTTACTAATATTGCTACTGGTCTTTAGTAGCCATGCATTGGCGGTTAGTGCACCGGTAGAGGTTGTTATACCGAGTGTTAAAGGGATAGAAGAAGTAAAGGTGATCAGTAGTGTCACTGAACCTTACATGACAACCAGGGTTGCTGCCAAGACCGGGGGGATCATTAAAGAATTACGGGTTGAGGTAGGACAGTTGGTGCAAAAGGATGATCTGCTGCTAAGATTTGATGATGAGCAGATCAATCTGCAAATCAAGCAGGCTGAGGCAGCCCTGGAAATAGCCCATGCTAATTATCAACTGCTGAGTAAAGGGGCTACGACCGAAGATCTAAACAGGGCGGAGGCTGCCTACGACCAGGCCGTATCTTCTTATGAAGGGGCCAAAATTAACCTGGAACTTTTGGAATCAATCTATCAAGACCGGACTGTCCAGAAACAACAATTACTTAATGCGGAACTGCAACTGGAAGCGGCGCAAAAACAAGCCGCAGGGGCTGAGCAAAGGGTCCGGCAGGTAGAGATTAGTTTGGAGCAGGCCCAAAATGGCTTAGAGCAGGCCGAGAAAGAGTTTGAGCGAATCCAGTATTTATACCAGGAGCAGGTAGTGACGAAAAAGCAGTTTGAACTGGCCGAGATCCAACTGAAAAATGCCCGTTCCACCCTGGAAAATACTGATTCGGCTTTAGAAAGCGCTTTAATTTCCAAAGCACAGGCAGAAGCTAGTTATGCAGGGGCCCGGGATAATTATCGGTTGGCTGAGCAGAATTATCAGGACCCCGTTCAGCTCAAACAACAACTGGAAGCAGCACGGACACAGCTTGGGATCAGCCAGGCCAACCAAAAAATTGCTTTAGTCAATTTAAATAAAATTAAGAAAGGAGCCCGGGCCGAAGAGTTATTAATTAGCCAGGCTGGAGTAAAACAGGCCAGGGCAGCCCTGGATCAAGCCCGGCTGGCCCGGGAAGATACCTATATAAAGAGCCCGAGTGACGGTATAGTTGCCCTGCTCAATAATGAAGAAGGGGAGATGGTCGGGCCGGGTACACCGATATTAACCATTGTTGATATTAATCAGCTTTATGTGGTAGCCGGTCTTTCGCCGGATACAGTACTAAAAATTGCTGAAAACGATCCGGCCCGGGTCAAATTACTTGCTTTCCCGGAACAACGGTTAGAGGGAGAAATAAAAGTAATTAGTCCGATCGTTGATCCGGTTAGCAAGTCCTTTCAGATTAAGGTATTGATTAAGAATGAAGAACACCTGATTAAAGCCGGAATGTTTGCTGATCTTTATTTAACAACGGCCAGTGCAAGCAATACGCTCGTTATTCCAACCGCAGCAGTACTGGAGCTGGATCAAGCCCCCCATGTCTATCTGGTGGAAAATAATCGGGCCGTAAGAAAAGATCTGGTAATTGGGATTATTAACGGGGAGGAAGTCGAAGTAGTCTCCGGTCTCAATCAAGGTGATCGAATTATTATTAAAGGACAGAAACTGATTAAAGAGCAGGACCCGGTTGAGGTGATTAATTGATGAGAATATCCGAACTTGCGGTCAAGCGACCGATTACCACAACAATGTTAATTTTGTTGATGGTAATTTTGGGGGGAGTAGCCTTTTTTCGGGTTAATCTGGATCTCTATCCAGATATGGTTTACCCGGCGGCAGTAATTATGGTTGATTATAGCGGGGTAGGTCCGGAAGAGATCGAGAATATTGTGGCCCGGCCGATGGAAAGCGCTATTGCCACAGTAACCAATATTAAATCCCTTAGTTCTACTTCTTCCAGTGGCATGGCGGTGCTCTATGCCGAATTTAATTGGGGTACCGATATGGATTTTGCCGTAATGGATATCCGCGAAAGGCTGGACCTGATCGAAGGTTATCTGCCTGATGGGGTGGGAAATCCGACCATTATTAAACTGGACCCTTCTTTAATGCCGATGATCCAGCTAGGTATCTCTGGTGACCGTGATCTGGTCTCCTTAAAAAAACTGGTGGAAGACCGGATTAATCCCCGGTTAGAAAGGTTGGAGGGAGTAGCATCAGTAGAGCTGATCGGTGGAAAGGAACGGGAAATTCAAATTATTCTGGACCAGACCAAACTCCATAATTATCAGATCGATTTATCGACAGTAGTTAGTACCCTGGTGATGGAAAATATGAATATTTCGGGCGGCCATGTAAAAAGGGGTAATAGTGAGCTGTTGGTCCGGGTGACCGGTAAATTTAACTCAATCGACCAGATCGGTGAGGTTTTAATCCCTGCTGCCGGAGGGATGGTCTATCTGGATGAACTGGCCGAGATCGTCGATACTTTTAAAGAGCTGAATAATAAAGCCCGTTTAAACCAAAACCCGAGTGTGGCCCTGTTGGTACAAAAACAGACTGATGCCAATACAGTAACTGTTTCCAGGCTGGTCAAAGCTGAACTCAAGGAGATTTTAGAGGTTAATCCCGACCTGGAGATTATACCGGTGATGGATCAGGCCACTTTTATTGAAAGAGCGTTGGGCAATGTTGGGCGAAATGCTTTGTTTGGTGCATTATTGGCGGTGCTGATTCTATTTATTTTCCTGCGTAATTTTCGGAGCACCTTGATTATAGCGGTAGCCATCCCGGTATCGATCATCACTACTTTTATGTTAATCTATTTTGGTGATCTAACGATCAATATGATGACCCTGGGTGGGCTGGCGCTGGGTGTAGGAATGCTGGTCGATAATTCAATTGTGGTTCTGGAGAATATTTACCGCTACCGCCGGAGCGGGGCCAACAGGGTAGAAGCGGCCATTAAGGGTAGTCAGGAAGTGGGGATGGCGATTACCGCCTCAACCTTGACCACGATTATTGTTTTTCTGCCGATTCTTTTTGTGGGGGGACTGGCTTCATCCCTTTTTAAAGAGATGGCTTTAACGGTAACCTTTTCTTTACTGGCCTCATTGCTCGTTTCCCTGACTTTAATCCCGGTGATGTCTTCCCAAATTCTAAAAATAAAAAGAAACGATAGGAAGGGAGAGGGGGCGCAAGGGGTAAAGGATGGTTTATACCTGCGCTGCCTAAACTGGTGTCTTTCCCATCGGGTTTGGGTGATTGGGCTGACGATTGTTGCGATGATTGGTAGTATTGCCCTCTTTCCTCTGATCGGTAGTGAATTTATGCCGGCGATGGATCAGGGACAATTTACCGTGCGGATCGAACTACCCTATGGGACTTCCCTGGAAGAAACAGATCAGGTAGCAGCGATTGTTGAAGAGAGAATTTTACAGATGCCGGAGGTCGAGTATTTACTGACTAATGTTGGTTCGAGCGGAGAGATGTCTTTTGAGAGTAGGAGTACCGAAATATCCAGTTTAAATGTCAAATTGAAAAGATCTAGTGAACGGGAGCGGTCGCTCGAAGAGATTATGGAAGAATTGCGCAACACCTTAAAAGTGCCTGATGCCAAAATATCTGTTACTTCAATGGATATGATGGGGGGGATGGGTGGCAAACCGGTGGTGATTACGGTTAAGGGTGATGACCTGGAAGTGCTGGAAGGACTGACCAGGGTAATCAGAGATGAAATTAGCCAGGTCAGTGGGATCAGAGAGATTGAAGATACTATTTCCCAGGGTAATCCTGAATTGCGGGTAAAGGTCAACCGCTCACTGGCTGCACGGTTGGGCTTGAGGGTAGCCCAGATCGGCTCAACGCTCGAGACGGCGATTAAAGGAAAGACGGCAACCCGTTTTGAAGTGGGCGGCAAAGAATTCGATATAACGATTAAGATGGACCGGGCCGATGTTAATACCCCGGAATTGATTAAAGAATTATTAATTCCTAGTCCTACCGGGGCGAAAGTTCCGTTAAAACGAATCGCTGAATTTTCTATTGAAAAGGGTCCCCGCCAGATTCTGCGCCATAATCAAGTGCGCTATGTCGATATTACCGCCGATCTGTTCGAAAGTGATCTGGGGACAGCGATGAAAAGTGTCCAGGAGAGAATAGAGAATAATATTGTTTTACCGGAAGGATATTTAATTGAGTATGGCGGACAGTTTAAAGAAATGCAGGATTCCTTTATTGACCTTTTCTATGCATTTCTACTAGCGATCCTGCTCGTTTATATGGTGATGGCTTCGCAGTTTGAATCATTACTACATCCTTTTGTCATCATGTTTTCTGTCCCAATGGCCGTGATCGGAGTTCTCCCCGGGTTGTTTATCACCGGCCAAAAGCTGTCGGTCCTTTCAATCATCGGGGTGATTATGCTGGCTGGTATTGTAGTAAATAATGCGATTGTACTGGTGGATTATATCAATACTTTACGGGCAAGGGGCAAGGCCCTCCGGGAAGCAATTCTGGAGGCCGGCCTGACCAGACTGCGTCCGATTATGATGACTGCTTTAACTACTATCCTCGGTCTGCTACCGCTGGCCCTGGGTATTGGTGAAGGGGCTGAGGTACAGGTTCCACTGGCCATAGTGGTGATCGGTGGACTTAGTATCTCCACCCTCTTAACCCTTTTTGTAGTCCCGATTATTTACTCAATTCTGGAAAGGAAAAGTGAGCAATTGATCAGCAGGAGTGAAAAACCAGGAGCAGAAAGCTAAGCTATAAACACCTCTTGCAGCATTAAATGTTTAGTACTCAGGGCAGGGTTACCTGCCCTTTTGAGCTAGATAAATAAAAAAAGAGCAGTCCCTTCCTAGAACTACCCTTTCCAGCAAATATATACTATTATTAATAAGCCCTTTCAACCAGACCTGTTTTCAGACACTGGGTACAAACTTTTACCCTTTGTGGTGAACCATCAACAATGGCTTTAACCTTTTTTAAATTTGGTTTTTGTCGCCGGGCAGCCACTTTAGTAATATGTCGACCAATACCGCCTTCTTTTTTGGCTTTACCGCGTCTGGTGATTCTATTAGCACGGACACTGCTCTTACCGCAAAATTCACAAACCCTAGCCATTTTTCCACCTCCTCGTAAACCAACTGCTGGCAGTTTGAAATTGCACATGTTTAAATACCTAGCATATATTGTAACATATCTGCCTAAGGTATCGCAAGTGGGGAAAAGGATTTTTTTTGAATGTGTTGTATTATATATAGTAAAGAAGTTACTTTGTTCTTGCATCAATACATATATTATAGTAGAATAGTTAATGAAAAGAGGTGAAAAAATGGAAAAAGAATGGTCAAATGAATACGGCAAAGTTACCATTGCCCGGGAGGTAATATCTAAAATAGCTGGTTTAGCTGCGATGGAATGCTATGGATTAGTCGGTATGTCTTCGCGGAAAGTCCAGGATGGTTTAGCTCATCTTCTGGGGTGGGAAAATTTAAGTAAAGGTGTTTTAGTTGATATTGATGATGATTTAGTTAAATTGGAGTTAAATATTATTGTTGAATATGGAACAAATATCCATGAGGTGGCAAATAATATACAGGAAAGGGTTAATTATACCCTGAAAGATAAAGTTGGGATTAGTGTAGAAGAAATAGATGTAAACGTACAGGGAGTGAGGGTCGGGAATGCAGGTTAATGAACAATCAAAGGGTTTCATAAATCAAATTGACGGTCATAAATTTAAAGAGATGCTATTTTCAGCCTTATTGTGGTTAAAAGAGCAACAGGCGTTAATTGATTCATTAAACGTTTTTCCCGTGCCGGACGGGGATACTGGGACTAATATGTATCTTACTTTTTTAGAAGCAGTTAAAGAAGTGAAAAAAAATGAGTCAAATAATGTTAGTGAAATAAATTCAGCCCTGGCCAAAGGGGCTTTAATGGGGGCGAGGGGAAACTCGGGAGTTATCCTTTCACAACTTTTACGGGGTTTTCATCTGGCTAATAAAAATAATAAAAATTTTAGCAGGAAGAATTTTGTTGATTCGCTGAAAAAGGCATCTGAGGTGGCATATCAGGGCGTACTCAAGCCGGTTGAGGGTACAATATTAACAGTATCAAGAAAAGCGGCTGAAGGTGCTGAAGAAGCCTTTAATAATAAACTTGATCTGGTCGGAATTATTAAAAATACGATTGCTGCTACTTTGAATGCTCTCAATAAGACACCGGAACAGTTGCCCGCCCTGAAAGAGGCTAAAGTAGTCGATGCCGGGGGTCAGGGCTATTTAACTATTCTGGAAGGGATGCTGAAAGGTCTAAGCGGAGAAAAAACCTTCAAATATACCGAACTGGAGCTGGTTAAGCCTAAAAAAAGAAGGAACATTCAAACCGAACTGAAATATGCTTATTGTACCCAACTGTTAATTGAACTGAAAAAGGAAAAGAGCATTAATCAGATTAGAAGTGATATTGAGGGTTATGGAGATTCAATCCTGGTGGTAGGAACCGAGAACGTGGTAAAGATTCATATTCATTCCAATCATCCCGGCTTAGTCCTGGAATATGGACTTAAATTAGGGTCGGTCAATGATATAACAATTGATAATATGCGGCTACAGAGTGAAGAAAAGATAAAGAAGGAAGAAGAAAAACAGCGGAAAGAGTTTACGGCCAGCCAGGAGATCGGGATAATTGCGGTTGGTCAGGGTGAGGGGATTAAAAAGATCCTGAGTGATATGGGTGTTAATATTATCATCGACGGCGGTCAATCAATGAACCCCAGTACTAATGACTTTTTGAAAGCTATTGAGAGCATTGAGAGTTTGGAGATTATTATTTTACCTAATAATAAAAACGTTATTTCTGCTGCCCGGCAGGCTGCTTCACTTTCTGACAAAAAGATTGAGGTTGTCCCGACCCGTTCTTTCCCGCAAGCGATCAATAGTCTGCTTGTTTTTAATCATGAGGCCGATTTGCAAGAACTGCAGGAAACAATGGAGGCAGAGATGAATAAGGTCAGGACTGCTGAAATTACAACTGCGATCAAGGATTCAAAGGTAAATGGAATCAAGATTAATACCGGTGATATAATTGGTCTTTATGAGAATGATATAAAAGTAACCGGTAATAGCTATCAAGAAGTGGTGAGCAAATTGTTGAAAGCTATAGTCAAAGGCGAAGAACTACTAACGATTTATTATGGTGCTGATGTTACGGAAGAAGACGCTTTAGAGTTGCAAAAGGCTTTAAATGAAGGGTTTGATTTTGACGAGATCGAAATATATAACGGAGGTCAGCCCCTTTATCCTTATATTATTTCCCTTGAATAGGAGTGTAATTAATGAAAATTGGATTAGTTGTAGATAGTACCTGTGATCTAAATCCGGGTATGTTAGCTCGTTATAAAATGGAAATGGTTCCTTTAAGCATTCACTTTGGAGATTTAGTCTATCTTGACCGGTTAGAATTAGCCGGGGAAGAGTTTTTTAAAAAGATGGAGGGAACGGAGCAACTCCCTACTACTTCCCAGCCTTCAATCGGTCTCTTTTTTAAAAAATATCAAGAAATGGCCCAAGAATATGATGTGATCCTTTCGATCCATCTTTCGGCCAAACTAAGTGGAACTTATGAAGCAGCGCAGATGGCGGCGGCGAAATTGGCAGATATTGAGATCAAGGTAATTGATTCTCGCTCAGCCAGCTTTGGCGCAGGATATTTGGCTATCCTGGCGGCAGAATTGATCGAAGCCGGCAAATCGATCACGGAAATTGTCAGCAGGATTGAAGAAGTTCGGGAGCAGATTAAAGTATATTTTACGGTAAATGACCTCACCTATTTGCAAAAAGGGGGACGAATCGGTAAAGCTCAAGCTTTTCTTGGCTCTATTTTAAATGTATACCCCATTTTAACTATACACGGAAGTGATGGTGAGATTTTGCCCCTGGAAAAAATCAGGGGTAAGAAAAAAATACTGCAACGAATGGAAGAATTGATCTTAAACGAGATAGCAGGAGCTGAGCAGGTTCGGTTAGGATTTGTCCACGGTCTGGAAATAGATAAAATAGAGGAATTAAAGGCGAATATTACCGGTAAACTTACCACAAAAGGGATCGCCTTTCAAACTGATCTTAACTGGATCAGTGCAGTTCTGGGTAGTCATGTTGGACCATCAATTTACGGTTCAGTAGTAATAAAAGGGGATTTTCTAAAGTTATGAAAAAAGAATTACCCAGCAGTATACAATTTATCAAAGGGGTTGGCCCGCGATTGGCCGATACCCTGACTAAATTAAATATTGAGTCTGTCGAGGACTTATTATATTATTTTCCCCGCGATTACCAGGACAGGAGTAATTTATTGCCGATTCAACAGCTTAGACCGGACGGTAATGAAGTTACGGTTCAGGGTAAGGTTATCAGGATTACTGAGAGTAAACCCAGGCGGGGATTATCTATTTTACGGGTAACTATATCTGATCAAACTGATCTCTTAAGTGGTGTTTGGTTTAATCAACCTTTTTTAAAGAAGCAGTTTGAAAAAGATAAAGTATATATCTTTAGTGGAAAGTTGAACGAAAAAAGGTGGCGGTTTAATCAAAAAGAGATCAATAATCCTGTTTTTGAAGAAGTCGATGCCGGTGATAATATTCATACGGGACGGGTTGTGCCAATTTACTCCTTGACCAGCGGTATTACCCAGCAAAGACTGCGCCAAGTAATCTATAATGCCCTGCGGGATTATCTCCATCATTTGCCTGATGTTTTGCCGCCGTTGTTAAAAGAAAAGTACCACTTGCTCAGTTTAGCGGATAGTATTGAGGGAATGCATTTCCCCGAGAACCGTCAACACTATGTTAAAGCCAGGACAAGGCTGGCTTTTGAAGAGTTACTGTTGTTACAGTTACTTATTTTAAAAAGGAAGAAGGGCATTCTGGAAAAAAAAGGAATTAAACACCATGAGCCGGGAAAGGTCCTGCCGAATTTTTTATCATCATTGTCTTTTGAGTTAACACCTGCCCAACAGGTTGTCTGGCAGGAGATTAAAGGTGATATGGAAAGAGCTATTCCCATGCAGAGGCTATTACAGGGTGATGTCGGTTCAGGTAAAACGATTATAGCCACTTTGGCCTTAATTGAAACTATGGCTAATAATTTTCAGGGAGTTTTTATGGCCCCTACCGAAATATTGGCCGAACAGCATTATATCAAACTTAAAGATTTGTTGGGCCGACTGGGTTTTAATGTATCGTTAATTACTGGTAGTTTAAATCCGGTTGAACGGAAAGAAGTGGAAGAGAGCATCTCGACAAATAAAACTGATTTAATTATTGGTACCCACGCCCTTTTTCAGGAAAAGATTAATTATCATCGTCTTGGGTTGGTGGTGATCGATGAACAGCACCGCTTTGGTGTTGAGCAACGCTTCCAGCTAGTCAATAAGGGTGAAAATCCTGATTTACTGGTAATGACTGCTACTCCGATTCCCCGTACACTGGCTTTAACCCTTTATGGTGATTTGGATTTATCAGTTATTGACCGGCTTCCGCCTGGTCGCAAACCGATTATAACTACCTGGCGTAATCAAGAAGCCAGCTCAGGGATTTACCGATTTGTCCGGGAAAAGCTGATTAATGGTGAACAGGTATATGTGGTTTGTCCTTTAATTGAGCCTTCGGAAGAAGTTAAGGCTATTTCGGCAATTGAAAAAATGGAGGTTTTAACAAAAACCTTCGCTGATTTCCAGTTAGGGTTGTTACATAGTAAGCTTTCGGCCGAGGAGAAAAAGGGTGTTATGGATCGATTCAGGTCGGGAGAGCTTAATTTGCTGGTTTCAACAACTGTAGTGGAAGTTGGGCTTGATGTTGCTAATGCTTCAGTTATGGTAATTGAAAATGCTGAACGTTTTGGCCTGGCTCAACTTCATCAACTACGGGGAAGGGTAGGACGTGGGAAGAATCAATCCTACTGTATCTTAATCGGTAATCCCGGTACGGAAGAAGGTAGGCAGCGTTTACGGGTTATGACCCAATCCAGTGATGGATTTCAAATAGCCGAAGAGGATTTGAAACTGAGAGGACCCGGAGAATTTTTTGGGACAAAACAGCATGGGCTCCCTGACTTGAAGGTGGCTAACCTAATTAAAGATCAGAAACTGATTAGTTATTCACGGCAAGAAGCAGAGGTATTGCTTTCCCGGCATAACCGACAAGAAGAATATCAATTATTATGGGAGCGGATCACGGAATTAGAATTTAAAATATAAAAAAAGAAGCCGGCTGGGCCGGCTCTTATGGGAGAGGAGAAATTGGAGGAAGAGTTTTAAATGGGGAGGACTTAACACTTACTCCTGATTTAAATCCTCATCTCCTAACGGAACTAATTATTAGTATAACTTGATTCTAATAAAATATACATTAAAAGCTGATAATAAAATAAAAAATTATCAAATTTAAGCAAAAAGAGAAAGGGAAGAAATAATGAGGATTATTGCCGGTCTGGCCGGTGGACGAAAGCTCAAGTCGGCCAAAGGTACTTCTACTCGGCCGACCCTTGATCGAATTAAGGAGTCGATCTTTAATATGATCGTTTCCTATCTCCCGGGGGCAGCAGGACTGGATTTATTTGCCGGTTTTGGCACACTGGGCCTGGAAGCGATTAGCCGGGGAGCAAAATGGATCGATTTTGTGGAAAAGGACTATCGTAATATCCGGGTGATTAAAGAAAATATTGCTCTCTGTAATTTTGAGGATATGGCCAGGGTTATAAAAAAGGATGTTTTTGATTTTTTAAGGAATACTGCTCAACAATATAATTTGATATTGCTGGACCCCCCTTATGGTGCCGGTATGGTCAGTCCAACCATTTCGCTTATTGAGGAAAGGGGGTTGCTGGATAAAAACGGTATTATTGTTGCTGAGTTAGGTCAAGGAGAAATGGTTGGAAAGTTCAACGGACTGGCCATGATCCGTGAGCGGGAATACGGCGATACAAAGATCGTTATTTTGCAATGTAGGAGAGGAGAAAACTAACATGAATCGGATTGTAGTCTATCCCGGTAGTTTTGATCCGGTAACCAATGGTCATCTGGATATTATTAAACGTGCTGCACAGGTTTTTGAACAGGTAATTGTAGCGGTTTTCCATAACCCGCAGAAAAAACCCCTTTTTTCGATGGAAGAACGGGTCGAACTGTTAAAAGAAGTAACCAAAGGGCTGGACGGAGTGAGTATTGATTATTTTACCGGTTTAACGATTGATTATGTCAAATCAAGGGAAGCAATTGCGATCATCAGGGGTTTAAGGGCTATCTCTGATTTTGAGGGTGAATTTCAAATGGCCTCTTTGAATAAACAGTTGGACGGAGAAGTAGAGACTATTTTCTTTATGACCGATACTAAATATGCTTATTTAAGTTCAAGTGTGGTCAAAGAAGTTGCACAGTTTGGCGGAAATATTGAAGAACTGGTATCAGATTCGGTTAAAGCTGCCTTACAAAAGAAATATGGTGTTGGATAGTAATGGACAAATTGTTTCATGCGATATCCGATCAAAACAGGAGAAAGATCCTGGAGATGCTGAAAGAAAGGGAGCTTACTGCCGGCGAGATTGCTGCCGGGTTTACCATAACTAAACCAAGTATCACCCATCACCTCAATATTTTATATCAGTCCGGACTGGTGGAAAAAGAAAGAAAGGGTCAGTATATTCTATATTCCTTAAATACTAGTGTCTTACAGGAAATTTTAAACTGGGTGCTTGATTTTTACCGATCAAAAAACCAACCTTGTTTCCGAGATTAATTATTTCTCTAAAGAATCAAGGTTGGTTCTATTGATATTATCAGCAAGTTTAATTTTAAATATACATGATATTTATATATTTTTGTTATTTGTAAAACTAACGGCGGAAATGGAAAAAGATAATCTTTATTTTGCTAAATAGATAAATCGTCATTGATAGAAAGAGGGTTAGTGCCAGGATCGATAAGAAAATAATAAATGTAAATAAGATTCCATGTTGGAGGTCAAAACTTTCCAATAACGGCATAAAAGTAGGTTCGATCTTTTGGGAATATGGGATAAAAAGCAGGACTGTAATGCCGGCAGCTAAAATACTATGTAATATTCGGGCAAAGATATAGGGTTTTAATTTGATGTCAGTACCATTAAGCATAGTAGCCACCTGAGCATGCACCGATAATCCGCTCCAGGCAATTATTGCATTGGCAATCATTACCTGGTGGAGTAAAGGGGCTTGGGCCTGACTGGATAAATTAGTTCCATTGGTGATTTCAAAGAATCCGCTAAATAACGGAAGGACCATTGCTTGCGAAATACCGAGGGGGCTTAACAGATAGAGTAAAAGGTTGCTGATCATACCAATAAAACCGGTCACAATGAATATTCTGGTGATTACCGAGAAGAGGATAATGAATCCCCCGACCAATAATAAGGTGCTAATTGATTCTTTGATTGAATCTCCCAGCAGTTCACCCAGTGAACGACCGTCATTTTTTCTGGCTTCGATTAGTTCGGTCAGGGCATAAAAAAATATGTTTTGCTTGTATCTTTTTTCCATAACCCTACTTTCCCGGCTGTCCCCTTTATAAAATCGCAAAATAAAACCGAGGATCAGGCTGGAGATATAATGAGCGGCGGCAATAATTATGCCCAGATCGGCCCGGTGAAACATTCCGACCGCTACCGCCCCGATCATAAAGAGCGGATCGGCGGTATTAGTAAAAGAAACTAATCTTTCACCCTCAACCTTATTACAGAGGTTTTTTCGACGTAAACTAGCCGTTATTTTGGCGCCAATTGGATAGCCGGAGGCCAGGCCCATTGCCATGGCGAAGGCACCGACCCCCGGAACCCTAAATAAAGGACGCATTAGCGGCTCTAATAAAGCCCCCATGAAATGAACGACACCTAGTCCCATCAGTATTTCTGCGATAATGAAAAAAGGCAGTAAAGACGGGAAGACAATATCCCACCAGACTTTTAACCCTTCCAGTGCGGCATTAAAGGCCTCTTCGGAAAAAATGATTACCAGTATGGTTGTTAAAACAGCTATAATTGCTGTAATAATAATTTTTCGCTCCTGTTGGTTAAAGCTCATTTTAATTACCCCCTATTTGCTGCTATATTTAAATAGTATTTTAAATCGGCCCTTAATATGCCCTAAATTATTACGATATTGGCATGGAATAATTTCCCTCTTGAATCATACCGTTATGTATAGTAAGATATTTAAATAAACATACAATTGTTCGTTTTGAGGAGGGGAGTTATGGAGACTCCGGTTAATTATCAACAATTTCCCCACAACCATATTCTTTGTATTGATATGAAATCTTTCTTTGCCAGTATTGAAGCAGTGTCCCGAGGTTTTGATCCCCTTAAGGTCTGTCTGGCCGTGGTCGGTGATCAAAGCAGAACCGGTTCGGTGGTGCTGGCTGCTTCACCAACTCTAAAAGGAAAATACGGAATTAAAACAGGGAGCAGGTTGTATGAAATCCCACCGGTGCCGGAGATCAAAATAATAGATGCCCGAATGGGGCTTTATCTGGAAAGATCGGTGGCGATTACTCGTTTTTTTAATAACTTTGTTCCGTTAACTGCCATCTATGTTTACTCTATTGATGAATCCTGGCTTCAACTTGACGGTACTGAACGTCTTTTCGGGAATCCCGGCCAAACGGCCTTGCAGATAAAAAAAGGGTTGGTCCAAAAATTTGGTTTACCGTCAAGCATGGGTCTGGCTCCGAACATGTT
The DNA here is from genome assembly GCA_022360715.1 of Halanaerobiales bacterium. Lineage (GTDB taxonomy): Bacteria > Bacillota > Halanaerobiia > Halanaerobiales > DTU029 > JAKSCG01. The sequence continues at coordinate 46,440 of JAKSCG010000050.1, read as the reverse complement.
TCTGGCCAAGGTCGCTATGGACATCGAAGGAAAGAAAAAAGGATTGGCTGAGTGGACTTATCACGATGTACCGGAAAAACTATGGCCGGTTAAATTGATTGACTGCTGGGGGATTGGTCGCAGACTGGCCAAGCGTTTTAAACGAATTGGTGTCCGAACGGTCGGCCAACTGGCTCATCTTCCTTTGGAATATCTGGAAAAAAATTTTGGGATTATCGGTAATCAACTTTATTATCATGCCTGGGGAATCGATCTGTCAAAACCGGGGGGGAATGAGCATAATGATCAGGCCAAGAGTATTTCCAGGGGGATAACCTTGCTGAGGGATTATGGGAAAGAAGAAGAAATTAAAACCGTAATTTTTGAATTATGTGATGAAGTCAGTCATCGGGTTCGCAAAAACGGGCTGGCCGGAAAAACAGTCAGTCTGGGCATAGGTTACAGTCATGCTCAAGAGAGTAAGGGATTCTATGCGCAACGTACTTTGAGCAATTATACTAATTCCCCTTTTGTTCTATATCGAACTTCACTGGAACTTTTGGCCGAAAATTATCAAGGGCAAATCGTCAGACGGGTTAATCTGGCCTTAAGTAATCTGCTTGCTGATGCTTCCATCCACTATAGCCTGTTCAATAATTCTTTGCCTGAAGCAAAAGTTAATCAAACAAAAGATCTTTTACAGGACAAATATGGTCATCAAGCCCTTTTTTACGGGAGGAGCTTGAAATCAGGTAGTATTTTGAACAGGATGAGAACCACTATTGGTGGACATGGTTCTTAACTGAGGGATTAGGAAAGATATAAAGGGATTTATAAAATAAACAAGAAGTAATATAAGCCAAGAAAATAGCTATGCCGGTATTGTGAAGGGAGGAAATAATATGGCAATAAATTACCAAGCAATGCTCAAATACGTGAAAGAAAAATTTGAAAACAGTGAGAGAGCAAATAAATATCCGTTTAGGAATAGGTACAAGCATACTTTAAGAGTTAAAAAATGGGCTGAAAGAATTCAGAAAATTGAAGGCGGAAATTTAGAAATTATAAAAATTGCATGTATTTTTCATGATGTCGGTTGGGATGAAAAGGTCAGTCATAACATTATAAGCAAAAGAATTGCCCGGGATTATTTAAATAAAATAAATTATGATAATTCAAAGACCAAAAGGGTTCTAGAAGCGATTGAACATCATTGCTTAAGAGATGTTGAGAAATCCTTAGCAATGGAAAATTATATTGTAATGGATGCGGATTTATTAGACGAAGTTGGAGCTATTAGTATAATATGGGATGCCATGGCCTCCGCTTATGAAGATCAACCAAGCTATTTAAAGGCATATCATCGGATAAAAAGATTTACTTTAGAGATAAAGGAGAAGCAGCAGCAGTTAAAGACAGCGACCGGGAAAAGGTATTATCAAAAGAAAATAGAATTTATTGACGGGTTCATTCGGGAATTAGGGCATGAACTTCTTATTGAATAAAAAGCCTATCCGTTTTTTTAATTAGATTTTAAATTTAGGTAAAAAGAACGACATCGAATGAAATTTGATAGCTTGAACAGGGCTTTAGGGGATGGTATACTTTAATCAGGGGAAGTGTCGATGGGGAAAAGATTATTGCTTTTGTTAGTTATATTGACGATACTTATCTTGTATTACTTCAATCTGTTTATTTTTCTGGAGAATAAATTGATTGATTTACTGCAGTTGTTCCGCTATGTGTTCGCACCGACACAGGTTAGCGAAATAATAAATATTAAGGTCGATGACGATGCTTTAAGTCAGCTAGGGCAATGGCCTCTGCCAAGAGGAGTTTATGCCCGGGTAATCCGAATGCTGGAGGACGAAGGGGTCAAAGCGATCGGGGTTGATATAATCTTTGCTGAGTCCCGGGACATTTTTGAAGATAACAAATTAGCTGAGGCCTTATCCCGCTATCATAACATCGTACTTCCGGTCGAATTTAACTTGAAAATGATCCGGGGTATTAATTATCAGGAAATAGAAGTAATAGATATCAGGAAACCGATTTTGCTTTACAGTGAGCAGGTTTTTCTAGGTCATATTAATTTTATTCCCGGGCGGGATGGTATTATTCGCCAACTCCCCCTTTACTTTAAAACAGGAGAGGAATTTCCCGCTTTCAGTTATCAACTTGCCAGCCGAGCCGGGATCGGAGTAGCCGAATTAAAAGAAAAAAATCTTTGGTTGAATTTTATCGGCCCTCCCGGGACAGTTCCCTATATTTCATTACTCGATCTATTGGCCGGTAATTATCTCCCGGGTTTTTTTGAAAATAAGATTGTCCTGCTCGGTACTGATATCAGCGGTCTCGGCGACCGGTATATGACTCCTTTTTCCCGTTATGGTTATATGAGCGGGGTTGAATTGCACGGACAGGCTTTATATAATATCATCCATAGAAATTTCCTCAGGCAACTGCCGGGGAGACTTAATTTGTTAATAATCCTGTTAATCTTGTTGGCTCTTACTGAAGTGATTTTGAACTATCCGCCGCGGATTTCCGGTAAAATGGTCGGATTTATTTTGTTCATTTATATAGTCTTCAGTATTTATCTTTTTTATAGCTATAATTACATTTTACCCTATGTTACCCCGGTAATTGCCGGAGCCGTTCTTTTTACGATTAGTTTATTGTACTGGTATCGAAGCAGTGAAAGGGAAAGAAGGAGAATAATCAATATCTTCGGACGGTATATCTCTGATGACGTAATGCAGCAATTAATTACCCGTAAGTCTGCCCTCGAACTGGGGGGAGAGAGGATTGAACTAAGTGTTTTTTTATTGGATATTCGCGGTTTTACAGCCTATGCGGAGAATGAAAGCACTGAGATAGTTGTCCGTGAATTAAATGCAACCTTTGAACTGCTAACCGCGGTGATTTTCCAACATAAAGGTACACTGGATAAATATCTGGGCGATGGCTTGATGGCTGTGTTCGGAGCTCCCCTTTCTCTTCCCGAACACCGGGAACAGAGTCTGAAAGCCGCTTTAAAGATCAGGGAGTTAGTATTACCTTTCAAAATTGGAATTGCGATAAATACAGGGCCGGTAGTGGTGGGTAATCTGGGGACTGAGCGGAGGATGGAGTATACGGCTATTGGCGATACGGTAAATAAAGCCTTTCGCTTTGTTGAGATAGCCGGCCCAGGTGAAATAATTATTGGTGAAGAGACCTACCGCGGTTTAAACAGTAAACTAAAAAAGATGAACTGGCGAGAAGAAAGGGTTGAATTGAAAGGAAGTAAACAGCCTAGCTGCCTTTATCGTCTGAGCGAAGGAGAGGAAAAAAGGTGAAGAGGTTTTTAATTGTTTTAATTATTTTAAGTATAATGGTCCAGGTTATGGCTAGCGCCGATAATACGATTACCATAACCGGTATTGAGGGAAGGGTAGAAAGAAAAATAAAAAAAAGCATCTTCTTTGATTGGCTCAAATTTAGCCAGTGGCAACAATTAACGGCTAATGATCGATTAATGGTCGGAGATATTATTAAAACCGGTGTTGATAGTAGTCTGGAAATATCTTTTGTCCAGGATATTTATGTCAAAATTGGCCAGCAAAGCAGGGTTATAATTGGACAAAGAACGGTTACTGAAAAAGGTCCGGCCTATTCGCTGGAATTAAAGGCCGGTCAACTCTGGGCCAGGGTTAAAGATGCCTGGCAAGAGCTAACCAGGTTTGAGGTAGTGACACCTTCTGCTGTGGCTGGGGTTAGAGGCACCCTTTTCTCGGTCGCCTTTATTAATAATCAAACAATTGTAACCGTAAAAGAGGGAAAGGTCGAAGTAAGGGATGCAGCGAGTACCAGTCGGAAAATTATCGCCGGCAATGAAATGGGGATTGTTGATGGAACAATGATCGAAGATAAGACGATCAGCCGTGAACAGCTGAAACTGTGGGAAGAAAAAGGGGTTAAAGACTGGATAGCAGCGACCGCCCGGGATAAGTCAGAAGAGGATAGTAATAGTAGTTTATCGGAAGAACCGGATCAAGATGATCAGGTAGAAGAAAATGAAGAAGAACGAGAAGAACAAAAAGATAATGATTATGGCGAAGAAGAAGATGAGGATGATCAAGATTACGAGAAGGAAGATGAGGATGATCCTGATCAAGACTATGAAGATGAGGAAGAAGACGAGTGGGATCAAGATTCCGAAGATGAAGACGAACGGGATCAACGAGATTATACTGGTGATACAGAAGAAAATGGAGACAATGCCAGGGGACGAGCGGTCGGGAAACAAAAAGGAAAAGGGTCACAAAATCAGGATGATGATGATGAGTAACCTTGCTTAAAAATTATCAAGGGTGTGGTGATGAATTTGATGAGCCAACTATTTGCGCAAGTTCCTCTTTTTGCAGGATTAAGCAAAGAACAACAGCTGATCCTGGAAGAGATTGCCGCCATAAAAACTTATTCCGCCGGTGAAACTTTATTTTGGGAAGCAGACCCGGCCGATGCCTTTTATGCGGTTCTGGCCGGCGAGGTAAAAATAGTTAAACTTACTTCGGAAGGAAAAGAAATTATTTTAGAGATGATGGTTAAAGGTGATTTTTTTGGAGAAATGGGTATTTTTGAAGAGAAAACCCGTTCCGCCACCGCAGTAATTACTAGGAAAAGCAAGTTGCTTGTTTTGGAAAGAGGGGATTTTATCAGATTTATTAAAAATAATCCGGAACTGGCGCTAAAGATGATTATTGAACTCAGTCATCGCCTTCGTCAGGCTAACCAGGAGATCGAGGGCCTGGCTTTCTCCGATGCAGAAACCAGATTAAAGCGACTCTTGCTGAGACTGGCTGGTGAGGTGAGCGCCAAAGGGAGAACAGAGCTGGTGATAAAACGTACTATTACCCACCAGGAATTGGCCAAATTTATTGGCGCTTCAAGAGAGACAGTCACCCGATTGATTAATAAAATGACAGCCAGCGGGTTAATTGAGAGCACGGGCGGAAAGATAAACGTGAAAAATTTAGCGAGATGGTGATGGCTGTCACATCTTTTCTTCTTTTTTTTATGTTATGCTATGGTTAATCTAAAACATTAAAGAAAGGAGATGAGCTGCTAATGAAAAAATTTTTATTATTGCTACTGGTTTTTTCGGTGATGCTCGGTATGGGAGAGGTGATGCAAGCCCTTAGTATTGATAATGAGGTAGTGGCTGAGCTTACTATGAAGATAAGCCGGGCCGAAGAGCTGGATCAAGAAGAAAAAGAGGAGCTATTAAATACTATCCTGGAGGGGATTTATGCCGGCCAAATTGTTCAGGAAGAGCTAATAAATAATATTGATCATGTTATTAATGATTATGGTGATGATGCGGTAGAATACATCAAACTGGAGATTTTATCTTCCAATATCGGCATAAAACAGGAAGTCCAAAATTTTATGGTAGGATTGCCCGATAAAGATGTGGAAGAAATTGCTGAAATCATAAATGAAGCACTGGAAGAAGGTCTGGCTCAAGCAGAACTATCGGAATTGTTGCAGAATAATCAAGGTAACCTGGAAAGCTTAGAGGAGAAGGTTGAAAATACGATTAGGGAGCGGGAAAGGTTACGGGAAGAAGCAGAAGAAAGGGAAGAGAAGGATGAAGACGAAGATGAAGAAAATGAAGATGACGAAGATGAGCTAGAGCAAGATGAAGACAAAGATCTGGATGACCAAGATGAAAATGACCAAGATGATGAGGAAGAACAAGAAGACGGAGAGGAAAATCAAAAAGGCGGAAGGAAGCAGGGGAGAGAGAAAAATCAGGATAGGGCAAAACAGGATCAGCATAATATAGATCGCGATGAAGATGATGAACAAGATGAGGAAGATGAAGATAGTATAGAGGATTAAACCGGGAGCCAGAGCAAAAGCAGGAACAGTCGTTTGAAATAAATTAAAAAATGATTTGCCACCCCCGATTAATTCAGGGGGTTTTTTTAATATACGAAGCTCATCCGGTCAAATTTTAATCCCTTCAAAAGTCCAGTTTGAGCTGATCTCCGGGGTATTCTTTATTATCTTTGCTGAATGATAATAGTTCTTCCGGATAGGGTTTTAGTAACTCCTTGACGGTAGAGATATCGTTAAGGTGCTGCTCAAGCCAGTATTTTTCCGTCTCTTTGTGTAAAATAACCGGCATTCGTTCGTGAATATCCCTCATTTTTTCGCCGGCCGGACCGGTTATGATGGTAAAGCATTCGATCCGGTCACCCTTTTTGTCGATAAAGGTATCATAGAGTCCGGCCAGCGAGAAGAGTCCTTGATCATAAGGGGAAATACGGTATTTTATCTTGCTTCGACCAACTTTTTTCCACTCAAAAAAGCCGTTGGCCGGAATCAAGCACCTTTTTGTCCGGAGTGATCGTTTAAAAAGGGACTTATGCTCAAGGGTTTCACTCCGGGCGTTGATAATTATTCGATTGCTAAAAACAGGGATAAAGCCCCATTTTAGCAACTGTAATTCCCTTGTTTTTTTAGCGATAAGCACCGGAGCATTTTCCGAAGGAAAGATTTCCGGGCGCGGCGAATAGTCAAAGTCAGGTCCGATGTTAATACCGTATCTTTTAATCAGCTTGTCGAGACTGCTATGGAGATAATACCGACCACACATTTTGTCCACTCCTTTTTAGATAAAGTATTTTAATATCTATATTATATTATGCTTTGCTCGATTAATTCCTTTATTTTATCTCCCAGGCAACTATTTAAAATAGAAGGAAATGCCATTTAAAATATAGGCAGGAGATTTAATATCAATCTTGAATATATAATTTAAATCATTTTGAATTTATTGTAGTCGTCAATTAGGCCGAGTAAAAACGAGATAATTGGAGGAGGAGCAATGATTAAGATAAATGACTTACATGTTATATATGGGAAGGAACCCTTGGCAATGATTAAGGCTTTGTTGGCCAAAATTGAGCTGGAAAAGGGTTTAACAGCGGAAATGCTTATTGGCTTAAAACCAAATTTAGTAGTAGCCAAACCGGCGGAAAATGGTGCTACTACTTCCCCGTTGCTGGTTGAGGGAATTATCCAATATTTGCAAGAAAAAGGATTTAATAATATTGTGATTCTGGAGAGTTCCTGGGTCGGGGAAAGTACTAAAAGGGCTTTTAAGGTATGTGGCTATCAAGATATTTCGACCAAGTATAATGTGCCTTTAATTGACTTAAAAGAGGATTCATATCGGACGATCAAGGAGGGGGAGCTGGCGCTTGATATTTGTTTGAAAGCCCTGGAAGTTGATTACCTGATTAATATCCCTGTTTTAAAGGCCCATAGTCAGACCCGTTTTACCTGTGCCCTTAAAAATTTAAAGGGGTGTATTCCTGATCGGGAGAAAAGACGCTTCCATACACTCGGTTTAAATAGACCAATTGCTTATTTGGCCAAGGCTCTGCCGGTTAATTTAGTGGTAGTCGATGCGATTAACGGCGATTTGAGCTTTGAAGAAGGGGGAAGTCCGGTGGCGATGAATCGGATCATAGTCGGAAAAGACCCGGTATTAGTCGATACATATGGTGCCGGGTTGCTCGGCTATTCCAGGAATGAGATCGAGTATATTGAGGATGCGGTCAAACTGGGTGTAGGTTCGGGAGAGTTGGCTTCCGCCCGTATTTTTGAATACAATACCGGAGAAAAGAGCGGAACGGTTTTTAAACCAGGTCGTCAGGTCAGACGGCTGGCCAGTTGTGTTGTGGCGAAAGCAGCCTGTTCCGCCTGTTATGGTAGTTTAATTCACGCCCTACAGCGGCTTGATCAGATCGGTAAATTTGCTCAGATAGAACAGTTGTTTATCGGACAGGGGTTTAAAAAAGAGGAACGGGATGGTATTGGTATCGGCAGTTGTACTGCCGGGTTTAGTAGTTTTATTCCCGGATGTCCACCCTCAGCTCATCAGATAGTCGAATTTTTACGAAATATGTTATAATAAGATACTAATTTTATAAAGTTTAGAAATTAACTAATATTTTATAATAAAAAAGCAGGAAAAGGAAAAAAGACGGTGAATATAATATTTTATTCATAGTAAAATGGGCCTAAAAAACCTTCTGTTGCTGGTTAGAAATCAGTTTTAAAGAGGTGTAACAATTGGGAGAGAGGAAAAAGATCTTAATAGTAGAGGCTGGCAGTAAGGACAGGGATAAGACTCAACGGTTATTGGAAGAAGAGAACTATCTTGTTGCGGCTAAAGCTGATACAGGTGAAGAGGCGATTCGATTAACTGCAGAACTTAATCCGGATCTTGTTTTAATGGATATTAAACTAGAGGGTGAGATGGATGGTATAAATACCGGAATTATTTTAAAAAATAATTTTGAGGTTCCGATCGTTTTTGTTACTGCTTTGTCTGATCAAAATAGCCTGGAAAGGGCTAAACTTTCGGAACCTTTTGGTTATATCATTAAGCCTTTTGAAAAAGAACAGCTATTTTGTACAATTAAGATAGCTTTATATAAGGGGCGAATGGATCAAATCTATAAAGATAAGCAGCGCTGGTTTATCACAACTCTTAAAAGTATCGGCGATGCGGTAATTGCAACCGATTGTTTCGGACAGATAAAATTTATGAATCCGGTGGCCGAAGAATTAACCGGTTGGAAGCAGGAAGAAGTAAAGGAGCGTAAACTAGAGGAAATTTTTAATATTTTTAGTGAACTGGATGGGAAAAGGGTAGAAAACCCGGTTAGTAAAGTCTTGGAAAAAGGAATGATCATTGGGCTGGCTAATCATACTGTCTTGAAAAGAAAGGATGGTATGGTTATTCCGATTGATGATAGTGCGGCTCCGATCTGGGATGAACATGGGCTAATTGAGGGGGTAGTCCTGGTTTTCCGTGATGTTACGGAAAGAAAAAAAATGGAGGAACATCAAAAAAGACTGGAGAGAAGTCTGGTCGCCAGCCGAAAGAAGATTAAACAACTCCACCATGTCGCCAGTAAAATAAATCTTTGCTCAGCTAAAGAAGATGTTTACCAATTAACGGTTGATGCTGCGGAGAAAATACTGAAATTTTATCTATGTACACTTGATATTGTTGAGAATGATCTGCTGGTAGTTAAAGCATATTCGACGGAAGCAGATTCGCATATTTCCGTATCAATGCCGATTACTGACGGTATTGCCGGTAAAACTTACCGCAACCAAAGAACGTATTTAGTCCAGGATGTAAGGGATGACCATGACGCTAAACCTACTAAAAGTTATTTCCGTTCACTTATAAGTATTCCGATCGATGAATTCGGTATTTTTCAGGTCATTTCCAAAGAAATTAATGCTTTTTCCGAAGAAGACCTGGAACTGGCTGAACTTTTAATCTCACATACAATTACTGCTTTAAAAAGGATTAAGTCGGAGGAGAAAATATGGTATTTTGGCTTTCATGACCCCCTTACCGATTTATATAATCGAAATTACTTTGATGAAGAGTTGGTTCGACTGGATACGGAAAGGCAGTTGCCACTGAGCATTATCATGGGTGATGTCAATGGGTTAAAATTAGTTAATGACGCTTTTGGACATAAAGAAGGGGATCGATTCTTACAGAAAATGGCTCAGATAATTAAAGAATCCTGCCGGCAGGAAGATATTATTGCCCGGTGGGGTGGAGATGAGTTTATGATTCTGCTCCAGAAAACCGGGGTAGAGGCAGCAAATGAAGTAGTTAAAAGGATTAAAACTGGCTGTGAAGAGGCAGAAAATGAACCGATTAAACCGAGTATAGCACTAGGGGTAGCGACCAAAAACATTCCTGATGAAAAAATTGAAGATGTGCTAAAATTGGCTGAAGATAGAATGTACCGGAATAAACTAAAAGAGAGTAAAAATCCGGCCAATTCGATAATTTCGATCCTGGAGAGTTGTTTGCGGAATAAAAAGTTTGAAACAGAAGGACACCGCAAACGAATTGGTCAACTGGTATTAAAGATTGGTCAAGAACTAAGGCTTTCTAAAAGCAAAATGGAAGAACTCTCTTTGCTGGCCTTATTACATGATATCGGACTACTGGCTATCTCGGATGATATTTTATACAAACCGGGTCCGCTCTCAATTGAACAGTGGGCGATGATCAAAAAACATCCGGAAATAGGTTATCGGATTGCTAAAACTTCTCCCGAAACAGCTCCAATCGCCGAAGACATTCTTTCTCATCATGAATGCTGGGATGGCAGCGGCTATCCCCAGGGTCTGATCGGTGAAAGTATTCCGCTATTGGCTCGAATCCTGGCGATTGCTGATGCTTATGACGTAATGACTCACAACCGACCTTATAAAAAAGCGATTAGTTCTGAGGAAGCGATTAAGGAGATTTTAAATTATTCCGGGAGTCAGTTTGATGAAGAATTGGTTAAAATATTCATCAAAGTGATCGAAGATAACCCCTCTTAAGTAGGGGTTTTTATTTTGCATTTTGCTAGGTAATAAGATGTAATTCCATGTTTAACAGTTGACAAGAAAAATAAAAGGTGTTAATATGACTTGTAGTCATATTAACAAAAAAGAAGCATGGGGAGGAATTATCATGGCAAATGTAAATTTTTTTAGTCTGTTATGCTTTTTTTGGGCTCTCATTGGGATAGGTTCAAGAGTTATCATGGGTATCATGGGTAGGGAAGGATGGAATAAGTGGGAACTTAATCAGGCCTATACGGAAAAGAAACCAAGATGGATTTATCTAGTTGGGGGATTTACAATCCTGCTTATTGGCTATACTTGGTATCGGGTCTTTACTTCGGATATCCAATATGATTGGATCATTGCTGCTTTGGTTTCTTTGACCGGGATCAAAGTTAGTACCATCCTATTTCAATACGATCAATTTAGAAAATTTGCCGTCAAGCTGTTAGGTGACAAGAAAAAAATGCTCAAATTGAATATTTCTATCATAATTTTTTCGATAGTTTTGATTTGGATGGGTCTTTATCTTTATTGAGCTAACATAAGAAAATAGAGATGGCCTGATTTAGTTTCCTAAATTGATCAAAGTGATCGAAGATAACCCCTCTTAAGTAGGGGTTTTTATTTTGCATTTTGATAGGTGATAAGATATAATAGACAGGCAATTAAAGTATTCCGTAAAATGGGTGATTGTCAATGGAAAAAAAAAATTAAAAATTGGGTTGGCTTTGGGGGCGGGAGCTGCCAGAGGATTAGCCCATATTGGTATATTGGAAGTGCTGGAAAGAAATAATATTAGTATTGATATCATTGCCGGGACCAGTATCGGTAGCTTAATTGGCGGGATCTATGCCGCCGGTGTTCCTTTAAGATACATCAAGGGCTTTGCTTATGAATTGGATTGGGACCATCTGACCGATCTTACTTTTCCGCGACAAGGGTTAATTAAAGGCCAGAAATTACTATCTTTTCTGGAGATTATTACCGGATCTAAAGATATTGAAGAATTAAATATACCATATGCGGCAATTGCCTGTGATATTGAACAGGGAAAGCACATAGTAATAAAAGAGGGGTCACTGGCCGGGGCAATTAGAGCCAGTACAGCCATCCCCGGTATTTATGCTCCTTTTGCTCATCAGGGGCGTCTCCTGGTAGACGGGGGTGTCCTGGATAAAGTACCGGTCTCCACGGCTTATCAAATGGGAGCGGATCTGGTTATTGCTGTTGATGTAGGAACAAAGGTAGTTAAGCGTAAAACGGAAAATGTTTTTGATATCCTGTTTAATACCTTTGATATTATGCAGAAAGAACTAGATAAGTACCGGGAATTAAAAGCAGATGTAATCATCAGGCCCGAGCTCGATGATTGCGGTAGTTTTGAACTTGATCAGGCCGCTTACTGTATTAAAAAAGGGGGTAAAGCTGCCCAAGAAGCTTTACCGGTGATTAAAGAATTGATTAGGGAGAGGATTGGATGGAGCAAAGAAACGGTAGAATAAGCAAAATACTAGGTTTGATAATTATTACATTTATTGTTTTTAATCTGGTACCAGTTCCAACACAGCATTATGTAATTGAACCGGGTATTGCCCAAGAGCTGTCTCCGATCATTACTGTCGAGGACGGCTCGAAAGGACCGGGCAGAGGTGATTTTATGTTGACGGCGGTATCAAGCCGCCGGGCTACATTCTGGGATGTTATCTATATTACTTTCAGGAGACCAAAGGGAGTCGAGCTGGAATCACGTGCAGAGCATCTTCCGCCTGAGATTGATATCGAGCAATATATGGAAATCATGCAAAAGCATATGGAAGATAGCAAGTTAAAGGCCCAGGCGGTAGCGTTTCAAAAGGCCGGTTACCAGATCGAGATAACAAAACGGGGAGCTAAAATAGACGAGGTCCTGAAAACGGGTTCTGCGGCCGAATTCTTAAAAAAAGGCGATCTTATTGTTTCGATTGACGAAGAAGTGGTCGAAGATGATGCTGCTGCTGTTCGACTGATCAGAAAACATCAGATTGGTGAAGAGGTCAGTATTACGGTAAAAAGGGATGAACAGAGAATTAACTATCGGTTAAAAACTGTTGAAATAAGTAATAATCCGGGTAAAGCATCAATTGGAGTTTCGATTTATACTGATATTGCTTATAAATTTCCGCGGGAGGTTTCCTTTCATACCGAAAACATTGCCGGTTCTTCGGCAGGTGCTATGTTTGTCCTGGAGATCTATAATCAACTGCTGCCGGAAGATATAACAAAAGAACGGAGAATTGCCGGTACCGGTACCGTCGACCTGGAGGGAAACGTCGGGGCAATAGACGGGGTGGGCCAGAAGGTTATGTCGGCCGAAAGTAGTAATGCTGATTTATTCTTGGTTCCACTTGATAATTACGAAGAAGCCAAAGAATATGTTACCTGGTTAAAATTAGTGCCAATCGAGACGATTGACCAGGCTCTGCATTATCTGGCCAACAATTAGTTTTTAATAACCGGTATTGAAAAATCGAGATGCCCCTTGCGGGCTGATAATTCAGGATAGCAAAGGGTATAGAGATCACTGGCTAACAGGTCATAACTTAAAGACTTGATCAGAGGATCAGGGTGATTAAGCTCGATTTCATTCAAGAAATCGGCCGGTTGAACGATAATCGGTACATTGGTCCGTTTACTTAACTCGCCCAGGATTTTTTCTCCTTTTTTGTTAAAACCCAGTATCCTTAAATACTGGATACCATGGCCGGTCATCTCCTTAAACTCTTTAGCAGTCAAACCAAATAAGATATGTAAGAGGTTGCGCTGAACCCTTGTCCAGGTAACGGCTTTGCTCTTGATCTGTGTGATTAATTGGGAGAGATCCCCGGCATACCGAGCCGCCTTGCTTATTCTATTTTCCAGGCCATGGTCAATTTCATGATAAGCTTTAACTTCTTCAGTTTTCATTTGTCTTAGCCGGGTCAGCACCATTATTCCCAAGTTGGAGTTTCCGGTGACAATCTTTCCTTGCTTAGCTGCTTCGCACAATATTTTCCAACTGCTCGGGGGTAGGTATGCTTTAACTTGCCGTAATTGGTCTTGGGCAATTTTTTCTCTGATCGCAGTGGCACTGGCGTATTTGCCGCTAAGTTCCTTTTGATGGTAGTTTTTACTGCTCCGTTTGATCGTGACCGGTTTAATTGAGGCCGCGGTCTGTAAAATCGCTTTAATGTATTCTATACCGAGGATATTATTGGGTTCACCGATAATATCCTTTATTTTTAATATCTCCTTCGTACGATAGTTTGAGTCAACTCTAAGCAGATCAATTAAAGCCGACTCGCGGGCGCGCGGAAAAGAAAGACCTTTTGTCAGGTATTTTTTTATTTGTTGTTGAAAATAAGGGCTTTCCTGGCTGAGAACCCTGGCGATTGTAAGGAGGTAATCAATTTCACCACTTTCACTACCAAAAACCAAAGAGTCAACCAGTCTAGTAGCTGACAGGAGCTGAATCGCACCGAGAGCGAAATATTCGGCACTTCTGATTCCATAAATTAAGGGGAGCTCAATAACTAAATCGACACCATTTTCAATGGCCATTCTTGTTCTGCTCCACTTATCAAGGAGGGCCGGTAGACCACGCTGGACAAAATTGCCGTTCATTATACAGATTATTCCATCTGCAGCTACTTTTTCCCTCGATTTTTTTAGATGGTATAAATGTCCATTATGGAAGGGATTATATTCGGTTATAATACCTAATAATTTCATTAAGTTCATCTCCTGAGTTTGATAAATATGGTCTAAAGATCGGCTGAAATAAAATCGTAAAATTTTGATAAGTATTTCTTTTGTTCGGAAACAGGATAATTTAATTAGTTGTAGTATTATAATAATGTTATCAAAAAAAACTCGAATATACAATTCACGATACTTTTATTTTTTGTAAAAATTTATAAAGGGGATGTTTTAATGGAATTACTGGAAGATTTCAAAAACAGGGCCAGAGACAATCGAAAGAAAATTGTCCTCCCTGAAGGTACTGAGCCGAGAATAATTAAGGCAGCCTTTGAAATTTTAAAAGACGAATTGGCTGAGATCATACTTCTGGGAGCAGAAGATGAAATAAAGAGTATTGCCAGTCAAGAGGGTGCTGACATTGATAGGGCTGTCTTAATTAATCCCGGCCAATCCGATCGGAAGCAAGAGTTTGATGATCTTTTTTATCAATTAAGGAAACATAAAGGGATTAGTAGAGATGAGGCAAGCAGGATAATGGTTGACCCCCTTTATTTTGGGACGATGCTTGTCCACACTGGGCAGGCTGACGGAATGGTGGCCGGTTCGATTAATTCTACCGGTGATGTTTTACGACCGCCCTTCCAAATTATTAAGACCAAACCAGGAGTATCAGTGGTCTCCGGTGCATTTATCATGCAATTACCTGATAGTGAATTAGGGGCAAACGGTACTTTTGTTTTTGCTGACTGCGCTGTTAATCCAGTCCCTGAGGCCGAACAATTAGCAGAGATAGCATTATCATCAGCTGAAACAGCTCGAACTTTGTTAAATATTGAACCAATTGTTGCCTTGTTATCTTTCTCAACTAAGGGAAGCGCTTCCCACGAGTTGGTAGAACGGGTTGTAACGGCTACCAAGATTGCCAGGGAGCGGGCCCAAGGTTTGTTGTTGGACGGGGAATTGCAAGCAGATGCAGCATTAATTGCAGCTGTCGCTAAAACCAAATGTCCGAATAACTGTGTCGCAGGAAAGGCTAATGTGCTGGTATTTCCTGATCTGCAGTCCGGGAATATTGGTTATAAATTAGTAGAGAGATTAGCCGGGGCCAAAGCCATCGGGCCGATCCTCCAAGGGATTGCCAAACCGGTTAATGACCTGTCACGGGGTTGTTCAGTAGATGATATTGTGAATCTTGTCGCGATCACTTCAGTCCAGGCTTCTTAAATTTTACATACGCAATTAAAATAAGGGGGACGTATCAATGAAAATATTAGTACTTAATTGTGGTAGTTCATCACTAAAATACCAGTTAATTAATATCAATGATGAGTCAGTATTGGCCAAAGGTGTTGTCGAAAGAATCGGGATTGAAGACGCCTTTTTAGAACATCAGCTGACTGGCGAAGAAATAGTTATTAAGGCGGAAATTCCAGATCATAATGTCGCCATCGAAATGGTAATTGACGTTTTGTTAAAGAAAGAATATGCCGTACTGCAGTCAATGGATGAAATAAATGCGGTGGGACACCGGGTCGTTCATGGTGGTGAAAAATTTGCGTCTTCTACTTTGATTACCGATGAAGTAATCAAACAAATTGAAGAAGTATCAGATCTCGCTCCCCTCCATAATCCGCACAACCTGTCCGGAATTAAAGTCTGTGCTGAATTAATGCCGGGTACTCCTCAGGTAGCCGTCTTTGATACTGCTTTTCATCAGACCATGCCCCGCAAAGCATATATGTACGCCTTACCCTATCAGTATTATCAAAATTACGGAATCAGGCGTTACGGTTTTCACGGGACATCCCATAAATATGTAGCCCAACGGGCTGCTGTTATGTTAGGTCGGCCAATTGACGAGCTAAAGATCATAACCTGTCATCTGGGGAATGGGGCCAGTATTGCTGCGGTCAAAAACGGTCAATCAATTGATACCAGTATGGGTCTTACGCCGTTGGAGGGACTGGTCATGGGGACTCGTTGCGGTGATATTGACCCAGCGATTATTCCCTTTTTAATGGATAAGGAAGAGTTGACGATCCAGGAGATCGATAATATTATCAATAAGCAGAGTGGTCTTTATGGTGTTTCCGGGATTAGTAATGACTCCCGGGATATTGATTCAGCCGCCGGAAAAGGGAATGAAAAGGCCCAAACCGCCCTGGAAATATTTGATTATCGGGTTGCCAAGTATATTGGGGCTTATATGGTAGCAATGGGGGGGGTAGATGCTATTGTCTTTACTGCCGGTATTGGTGAAAACCAATCCAGTACCAGAAAGGTTATTCTCGAGTATTTAAGTTTTTTAAATATTGAGCTGGATCAGGCCGCCAATCAGGTCAGAAAACAGGAGATTGACATTACTACCCCGGACTCCAAGATTAAGGTTTTGGTCATCCCGACCAATGAAGAGTTAATGATCGCCCGTGATACGAAAGAAGTGATTCGGCGATAGATAAATTTAACTTGACAAGGTTATAATATATTTATTATAATTAGATTTGGCTGTTTATGACAGAGGTGGGGACTAGTGAAAATCAATTTGGGTTGTTTAACTGATCTTGGAAGTCATAAAAGCATCAAAAAGCAGATCGAATTACCGGATTTAATTAATGGTTATCAGGAGATTGAAACTCCTTTTCCCTTGCAAATTAACCTTGACATCTATAATACCAAGGACTCTTTTATGCTTACCGGGGAACTGACCGGGAGACTGCTTTTAACCTGTAGTCGCTGTCTGGATAAATTCAGCTTTGAACTAAAGGTGAGCATTAATGAAGAATTGTTGAAAAGTGAAATCCCGGATCTGGAAAATATTGATTTAACCAATATTATTGTTGAACATATTTTACTGGAGATCCCGATGAAAACCGTTTGCCGGGGAAATTGTCAGGGATTATGCCCCTTATGCGGGCGAAATCTAAACAATGTTCAGTGTGATTGTAGCCGGGAGAAGATTGATCCGCGTTTATTAAAATTAAAAGATTTTTTTTCAAGAGATGATGATTAAGGGGGTGTTGTATTTTGGCTGTACCCAAGAGGAGAACATCGAAAGCGCGCAAACGAAAACGCCGTACTCACTGGAAATTAACAGCTCCTAGTCTGGTCGCTTGTCCACAGTGCCATGAATTTAAATTACCCCATAGGGTCTGTCCTTCCTGTGGTCATTATAAAGGAAAAGAAGTTGCCGGAGAGTAAAAAAAGATCATAAACGAAAAAAGGTGATGATTAATTTGTCACCTTTTTCTTTTCCTGCTTGAAATTATTTGCAAAGTAAAGTATAATATAAAAGGTAATATTAGTAGCTGGTACTAATAGGTGGTCATAGTGATAAAAATGCTGAAAAAAGAACGACAAATAAAATTAAAAGAAATATTAAACCGAAACCCCTTGTTTACTGACCGCGAATTATCAGAAAAACTTAAAGTCAGTATCCAAACCGTTCGCCTGGATCGTTTAGAATTAAAAATTCCGGAAGTAAGGGAGAGAACGAAGAGTGCTGCTTCTGCTTACGCACGTTTAAAGTCAGTCAATGAAGGGGAGGTAATCGGTGAACTACTGGAACTGGAGCTGGATCATTATGCCCTTTCGGTTCTTAAAACCTCTGAAGAAATGGCTTTACAAAGGAGTCAGATCATTAGAGGTCATTACATATTTGCCCAGGCAAATTCGCTGGCGGTGGCAGTAATTAACGCCCAGGGAGTATTAACCGGTAGTACCAATTTACGATTTCATAAAACAGTTCAAGTGGGTGACAAGATCAAAGCGCTGGCCAAAGTAATTAAAAAGGAGCAGCGGAGATATTTAATTGAAGTAACAACCCACCGTGGCGATGAGTTGGTTTTTAATGGTGATTTTGTCATGTTTGCCCAACTGGAGGGATAATAATGAGAATTGCCCTGGATGCAATGGGAGGAGACAGGGCCCCCCGGGAAATTGTTGCTGGAGCAATCCTGGCCAGTCAGCAATATAATGATATTGAATTATTGTTGGTGGGGCGGGAAGCCGAACTTAAAGAAGAACTGGCCGGCAAGGACTATTCAGCGGCAAGAATAACCATCATTAATGCCGCTGAAGTAATCGGAATGGATGAATCACCTAGTAAGGCTATCCGTCAAAAAAGGGATTCTTCGCTGGTCAAGGCTTTAAAACTGCTCAAAGAAAAAGAGGCTGATGCTTTTATCTCGGCCGGGAATACTGGTGCGGTTATGGCGGGAAGTTTATTAATTTTAGGTCGACTAAAGGGGATTAAACGCCCTTCGATTTTGATTAATTTCCCTTCCGCCGGCGGGCAGACAATGGTAATGGATAATGGGGCCAATATTGATAGTAAGCCAGAGCATTTATTGCAATATGCTTTAATGGGGCAGGTTTATGCCCGACAGGTTATCAAAAAAAGCCGACCACGAGTCGGTTTATTAAGCATTGGTGAGGAAAAGGAAAAAGGAACACAACTGGTTAAAGATACTTATGAGCTACTAACAAGTGAGCAGAAAATTACTAATTTTATTGGTAATGTTGAAGGACGCGACATCTTTAACGGTAGCTGTGATCTGGTGGTCTGTGACGGTTTTATCGGCAATATTATCCTTAAAACAACTGAAGGGGTAGCATCATATATCTTTCAATTACTCAAAAATATGCTTAACAGTAACTGGCGGGCTAAAATGGGGGCGCTTTTGCTAAAACCATATCTGAAAAAAATGAAGGAGAAAGTTGATTATCGACAGTATGGCGGAGCCCCGCTGCTGGGAGTAAATGGTGTTGTTATTATCAGCCATGGCAGCTCTGATTCCCTTGCTATCTTAAATGCAATTAAGGTTGCCAAAGAAACTGCGGCTGGAAAAATAGTAAATATTATCGAAGAAGAGATTATTAAGGATGGTGAAATTAATGGTTAGGCGTGCAACTATTACCGGATTAGGGAAATATGTCCCGCCAAAGGTCTTGACTAATTTTGACCTGGAAAAGATGGTTGATACTACCGACGAGTGGATTACGAGAAGGGTAGGCATTAAGGAGCGACATATTGTTGAAGGGGAGATGACCAGCTCCGAGATGGGGATTGAAGCTGCCAGAAAAGCCCTGGATATGTCCGGACTATCGGCGGAAAAGTTAGATTTAATAATTGTGGCCACGGTTACTCCTGATATGTTGTTTCCGGCTACGGCCTGTATCCTTCAGGAAAAGTTAGGGGCGGTAGGAGCAGCTACTTTTGATCTGGAAGCAGGCTGTTCAGGTTTTGTCTACGGTCTAGCCGTTGCTGCTCAATTTATTGAAACCGGAATGTATGCGAATGCCCTGGTGGTTGGTTCAGAAACCCTATCCAAAATAACCGATTGGGAAGATCGGGATACCTGTGTTCTTTTTGGGGATGGAGCAGGGGCAGCGGTGTTGCAAGCGACTGAGCAGGGAGGGATGCTTGCTTTTGAATTAGGGTCGGACGGGAGTGGGGCAAAATCGCTCTATCTGCCGGGAGGCGGCTCACTTAACCCCTCCAACCAAAAGACCATTGCCGAAAAACAACATTTTATTAAAATGGAAGGGAATCAGGTTTTTAAGTTTGCCGTCAAGACGATGGGGCAGGCTTCTCTTGATGTGCTGGCTAAAGCCGGACTGCTTCCCGAAGATGTTGATTTATTAATTCCCCATCAGGCTAATACAAGAATAATCGAAGCAGCTGCGAAAAGACTAAACTTACCCGGGGAAAAGGTCTTTGTTAATCTGGCCAAATACGGTAATACCTCCAGTGCTTCGGTTCCGATCGCCCTGCTGGAAGCCCATCAACGAGAATTAATCAAAAACGGTGATATCATCGTACTGGTTGCTTTTGGAGCCGGTCTGACCTGGGCTTCTACCGTCATGGAGTGGAATGAAGGTGTCAAAACATGAGCCGAAAAAATCAACTGACCGCTATTTTGGGGATTGATTTCCCGATAATTCAAGGGGGAATGGCCTGGGTTGCTACTGGGGAACTAGCTGCTGAAGTTAGTAAGGCCGGTGGGCTCGGGGTAATCGGAGCCGGTAATGCCCCGGCTGATCTAGTCAGGCAGGAGATCATCAAAGTTAAACAGAGGACAGATAAACCCTATGCCGTCAATATTATGTTATTATCTCCATTCGTTGATGAAATAGTTGAGCTGGTAATCGAAGAAAGGGTGCCGGTAGTTACTACCGGGGCCGGAAATCCCGGAAAATATATTGCCGCTTTTAAGGAAGTCGGGACCAGGGTTATTCCGGTAGTTCCTTCCGTGGCCCTGGCCAGGCGAATGGAGAAGTTAGGGGTCGATTGTTTAATCGCTGAGGGGAATGAAGCCGGTGGTCATATTGGTGAACTAACCACCATGGTTCTAATCCCGCAAATAGTTGATGCGGTAAAGATACCGGTTATAGCAGCCGGTGGGATCGCCGACGGCCGGGGAATAGTAGCTGCCCTGGCGTTAGGTGCGCAGGGTGTCCAGTTGGGAACCCGTTTTGTCTGTTCAGAGGAATGTACTGCTCATCCTAATTTTAAAGAAGCAATTATTAAGGCAAAGGATCGGGATGCGGTTGTAACCGGACGCTCCACCGGTCATCCCGTTCGTAATTTACGAAACAAATTAACCCGGGAGATCGAACGTCTGGAAAAAAGCGGGGCCAGTAAAGAGGAGATCGAGGAATTGGGGGCAGGAAGATTGAGATTGGCTGTGATCGAGGGTAATGTTAACGAGGGTAGTGTTATGGCTGGCCAGAGCACCGGAATTATTAATAATATAAAAACAGTTAAGGAGATTATCACCGATCTTGTTGAGGAGACTGAACAAATAATCAATCGGTTGGGAGGGGAATATAATGGCTAATAAGATTGCTTTTCTCTTTCCCGGACAGGGCTCTCAGTATGTCGGGATGGGGAGAGAAGTACTGGCCGAGTCGGCACTGGCCGCCCAATTAATGGACCAGGCCGGAGAAGTCTTACAGCTCGATTTAAGAAAAATATGTCTGGAAGGGCCGGAGAAAGAGCTAAATAATACCCAAAATACCCAGCCGGCGATTTACACGGTCAGTATCATCCTGGAGCAAATAATCCGGGCCAGGGGAATAGAGCCGGCAATGGTTGCCGGTCATAGCCTGGGAGAATATACTGCCCTGACGGCGGCCGGTGTTTTATCATTTGCTGACGGACTGAAATTGGTCCGAAAAAGAGGACTATTAATGAATCAAGCCTTGCCACCGGGCCAGGGGACCATGGCCGCAATAATCGGTCTCTCGGTTGAGGAGATACTGGAGATCTGTCGGGAAGTTAGCGGAATCTGTGAGGTTGCCAACTATAATTCTCCCCAGCAGATTGTAATCTCCGGTGAAGTTGCTGCGGTCCGCTCAGCGATTAAGCTTGCGCTTGCCGCCAAGGCCAAGCGGGCAATCGAGCTTGAGGTCAGCGGGCCCTTCCATTCTTCATTAATGAAACCGGCGGAGGACTCCTTGGCGGAAGAGCTGGCCAAAGTAGACTTTAAAAAACCGGAAATAGCCTTTCTGGCTAATGTAACTGCCGGAATTGAAGATAGCCCGGAACAAATTAGGGATTTATTAATTCAGCAATTGACCTCAAGTGTTAGATGGGAAGAAACGATTAATACCATGGTCGAGAATGGAGTAGAATATTTTATTGAAGTGGGGCCGGGCAAGGTTTTAAAGAGCCTGCTCCGGCGAATCAACCGTTCACTTGCCGCCGAGCATGTCGAAGATCTAAACGGGCTGGAAAAATTATTGGAAAAAATGCAAGTCAGGGGGAAGTAGTAATGAATTTAAACGGTAAGGTTGCTCTGATCACAGGCAGTTCGAGAGGGATCGGCGCAACTACTGCCCTTAAAATGGCGGAAAATGGTGCTGATCTTATTATTAATTACCCTTTTGAAGCAGAAAAAGAAAATGCGGAAGCAGTTGTCGCCAGGATTAAAGAACTGGGGAGGAAAGCAATCGCCTGTGAAGCTAATGTGGCCGTTTTAGCAGATACGGAAGAGTTGATAAAAAAAGTGGTTAAGGAATTCGGCCGCCTGGATATACTAGTAAATAATGCCGGAATAACCAGGGATAGTTTATTATTAAGGATGAAGGAAAGTGACTGGGAGGCCGTCATTAATGTCAATCTAACCGGGGTCTTTAATTGTACCAAAGCGGTAACCGGTCAGATGATTAAGCAGAAATACGGAAAAATAATTAATATTACTTCGGTGGTAGGGATTATCGGTAATCCGGGTCAGGCCAATTATTCAGCGGCGAAAGCAGGTGTGATCGGCTTAACCAAAACTACCGCTAAAGAGCTTGCTAAGCGCGGAATAACGGCCAATGCTGTTGCACCGGGATTTATTGAGTCGCAGATGACTGAAAATCTGCCCGAAACAGCCCGGGAAAAATTATTTAATGCCATTCCGCTCAAACGGCTCGGTCAGCCGGCCGATGTAGCCGATTTAATCTGTTTTCTGGCTTCAGCACAGGCAGATTATATAACCGGTCAGGTTATCAATGTTGATGGCGGAATGGTCATGTGAAAGGGGGTGAAAAAATGGAAAATGTATTTGAAAGTGTAATCGGAATAGTTGTGGAGGAACTGGGCGTTGATCCTGAAGAAGTTACACCTGAGGCATCATTTATAGATGATCTGGGAGCTGATTCTCTGGATGTAGTGGAACTAGTTATGGCTTTCGAGAATGAGTTTGATATTGAAATTCCGGATGAAGATGCTGAAAAAATAAAAACCGTTCAGGATGCCGTAGATTACATCGAGGAAAATCTCTAAAACTCTCAATATAATTAAGGCCCCTGTTTTATTTACCGGTTAGACGGGGCCTTAATCTAATCATTTAAACCTTATCAATTAGCAAGGTTTTCAGATTTGAAGGGAGGAATAAGATGAGTAAGCGTGTTGTTATAACTGGACTGGGAGTTTTAACTTCCCTGGGTATGGAAATAGAAGAATTCTGGAATAATATAATAAGTGGTAAATCAGGGATCAAAAAGATCGAGAAATTCGATACAGCAGGATACCCCAGTAAAATCGGGGCAGAAATCAGTGATTATAAAGCGGAAAAATATATTGACAATAAGGAAGCAAAAAGATTGGCTCTTTTTACACAGTACGCGGTGATTACAGCGCGAGCAGCAATCAAAGATGCTGGTTTAGTAATAGATGATCAGGTGGCTGATCAGGTGGGGGTTGCAGTCGGTTCGGGTATTGGCGGGATCGAGGTATTGGAAGACCAAATCGGGAAATTAATTAAAAAAGGTCCCAAAAGGGTAAGTCCGTTCTTTATTCCGATGATGATCTCGAATATGGCTTCCGGACAGGTGGCGATCGATACCGGAGCCAGGGGTCCGAATATTAATACGGTTACAGCATGTGCCTCCGGGAATAGTGCAATCGGTGAGGCGATGGAGATAATCAAAAGGGGTGATGCCCGGGTGATGATTGCCGGGGGGACTGAAGCCTCGATTACTCCGGTAGCGGTTGCCGGTTTTTCATCGATGAAAGCCTTAACCACCAGTAATGAGCAACCGGAAAGGGCCAGTCGTCCTTTTGATGCCGAACGAGACGGATTTGTGATTGGCGAGGGTTGTGGAATTGTAATAATTGAAGAATTAGACTATGCCCGTCAAAGAGGGGCCAGGATTTATGCGGAAGTACTCGGTTATGGGGTCTCCGCCGATGCTTATCATATTACCCAACCTGCCCCCGAGGGTGAGGGGGCCCAACGGGCCATGCAGATGGCAATTGCTAAGGCCAGGATCGATCGGGAAGATGTCGATTATATTAACGCCCATGGTACTTCAACTCCCCTTAATGATAAAAATGAATCAATCGCGATTAGAAGGGTTTTTGCCGGTCATGCCGATAAATTGATGGTCAGTTCGACTAAATCAATGACCGGGCATATGTTAGGGGCAGCGGGCGGAGTAGAGACAGTAATATCTGCTTTGGGTATTAACAAGGGAATCGTCCCACCGACGATCAACTATGAAAACCCTGATCCCGATTGTGACCTGGATTATGTGCCAAATCAAGCCAGAGATGTTCGGGATTTGCAGTATGTTATGACCAACTCTTTTGGTTTTGGGGGTCAGAATGCTTGTTTAGTTTTAGGTAAGCACTAAAGATAAGGAGAAAAGTAATGGCAGTATTAGTCAATAAAGGGTTGCTGGCCGGGCTGCAAAGAAAATTAAAGATCAGCCTGAAGGATCAAACCCTTTTGCAGCGGGCCCTAATCCATAAATCCTTTCGCTATGAAAATATCGGATTAAATTTAAAGGATAATGAACGGCTTGAATTTCTGGGTGATTCGGTGCTGAGTATTATTATTAGCACCTATATCTTCCATAATTTTCCCGATTATCCGGAAGGGGAGCTGGCCAAAATGCGTTCAGTCATCGTCAGTGAACCGATCCTGGCCCTGAAAGCCAGAAGCCTGGGGCTCGGTGAGTTTCTTTTCCTGGGAAAGGGAGAGGAAATAACCGGCGGAAGAAAGCGGGACTCTTTATTGGCTGATACGATGGAAGCCATCTTTGGTTGTGTTTATCTTGATCAGGGTTTTAAATATACCAAAGATTTTATCATTAACCTTTTTGCCGATATAATCGGCGAGGTAGAAAAAGGTAATTATATCCTGGATTATAAAACCCAACTCCAGGAGATGTTACAGAGAAACAGTGATCAGCGGCCGGAATATTCGGTGATCAAAGAAACCGGCCCTGACCATAATAAATTATTTACGATCGAGGCTAAATATAATCAGGAAAGCCTGGGCCGGGGAGAAGGCAGCAGTAAAAAAGAAGCCGAACAGAAGGCCGCCCGGGCTGCCCTGAAAAAATTAGGGGAATTATAAACCTCCGGGGATATTTTATCTATCTTTTTCATAAAGATATATTAAAATTATCCGGGGGTGTTTTGTTGTGAACAGTTTTTTCCGAAAAGTGGAGGGTTTTTTGATCAACCTGCTGGTAATTATCCTGATTATTCTGATCAGTACACAATTTTTAATGAAAAATGAGGTGGCTTATCAACGCATCAAAGAGCTGGAAGTCACGGCTCGCAGTTGGTTAAATCAAGAAAGGGTTGTTGAAGTGACCCAACCGCTCCCGACTGAAGCGGCCTATCTAACTGTTGACCTCCTCCAGGATCTTTCTCTACCTCAAGTGTGGCTGCTTAAAAACGGAGAAAGGGTAGCAAACTTTAGGCAGGGTGTAGTAAGAATAAAAGTAAAAGAAGGGGATTTAATATCGCTGGATACAAGTTATTATTCACAAGCACTCTGGTTTGAAATTACCGCTTTATCGGCCAATATTAATACCTGGGCACCCGGTAAGCAGTTTCGCAGCTATCGCGAAGAAAAAGTATTAGGAGTCGTTCGTTTCTACGGTCAAGTATAATGGTGCGGAATTTTTAGTTGCTAAAAGATATTAAATGTGGTAAAATGGTTAAAATTAAAACACCCTGAGTAGTGAACGCTGCTATTTGCGGGTGTTAAACTTTTTGAGGTGAGCGATTAAATGCGAGGAATCAGAGGAGCGATAACTGTAGAAGAAAATTCCCGACCGGCAATCCTTAGGGCAACCGAGCAATTGCTGGAGCAGATCATGGAGCTAAATCAATTAACGGAAAAAGAGTTGGTGAGTATTTTATTTACCAGCACCTCCGACCTGGACCGGGTTTATCCGGCCTTGGCGGCCCGACAGCTAGGGCTGGCGGCTGTACCTTTACTCTGTCTCCAGGAAATGGCGGTAGTCGATTCTTTAAAAATGTGTATCCGGGTGTTGGTTCATATAAATCGGGATTGTCGGCCGGACGAGCTTAAAAATGTATATTTAAAAGGAGCCAGAATACTAAGACCAGATTTGGTCTGTAGTCAGACTGAGGATAGCAAAGGAGAGATGAGTTAAATGATCGTAGTAATGAAAGATAATGCCAGGGAACAAGATATTAATAAGGTGATTGCCCGAATTAAGGAGCTTGGTTATACCCCCCACCCCTCCCAGGGAGTCGAGAAAATGATCATCGGTATTATCGGTATTCATAACCGGGAAGAATTAATTGAGTCATTGGGTGCTTACCAGGGGATTGATAAAATGATCCCGATCATGGAACCGTATAAACTGGCCGGTAGAACTTTCAAAAATGAGAATACAACAATAAAGATTGGGGATAAGGTAACCATCGGGGGACAGAATATAGTTTTGATCGCCGGCCCTTGTGCCATTGAGAGTGAGGAGCAAGTAATCAGTACCGCCCGGGCGGTTAAAGCAGGGGGGGCCCAGATCTTACGGGGGGGTGCATTTAAACCTCGTACATCACCCTATAGTTTTCAGGGATTGCAGGAAGAGGGCTTAAAAATGATGAAAAGGGCGGCAGCAGCAACAGATTTACAGGTGATTACCGAAGTAGTTGATCCCCGGGATGTCGAATTAGTCGGAAAATATGCCGATATTTATCAAATCGGGGCGCGGAACATGCAAAATTTTCTGTTGTTACGGGAACTGGGCAAGACTAAAAAACCGGTGATGTTAAAAAGAGGTCCCAGTGCTACCTATGAAGAATTTTTAATGGCCGCGGAATATATTATGTCAGAGGGTAACTATAATGTGATCCTGTGTGAAAGGGGGATTAGAACTTTTGAGGGCTATACCCGCAACACCCTGGATCTGGTAAGTATACCCGTACTTAAAAAATTAAGTCATCTCCCGGTAGTGGTCGATCCCAGTCACGGAACCGGTAAATGGGACCTGGTTGAACCGGCTGCCAAGGGGGCTGTGGCGATGGATGCCGATGGTTTGATGATCGAGGTTCATCCTGAACCATATAAGGCTTTAAGTGATGGACAGCAATCCTTAAAGTTTGATAAATTTAACGAGATGGTGACCCAACTCAGAGCTATTGCCACTACGGTCGGGCGTGGACTATAGATGGAAAAAATAGGGATCATTGGTCTGGGCTTGATGGGGACTTCCCTGGCCCTGGCCTTGAAAAAATACTTGCCGGCTATTATGATTGCCGGTAGTGATCAAAGTCAGCAACATTTGGATTTCAATCTGGCTAATCAGACGATTAATCAACAATTGACCAATGACAATCTGGGACAGATGGAGCTCATCTTTCTTGCTACTCCGGTTCACTCGATCATTCCGGTATTAGGGCAACTCAGGGATAAAATTAACCGGAGTAAGACGATCGTGACCGATCTGGGGAGTACCAAAGAGGAGATCTGTCGCTCGGTCAAAAAGCTTTACCCGGAATTAATGTTTATCGGGGGGCATCCGATGACCGGTAAAGAAAACAGTGGTCCCGGTGCGGCTGAGGCTGACCTTTTTGTCGATAAAAACTATATTCTAACTACCGGCGCAGAGCCAATTATTGAGCAAAAGTTAACCCCACTCCTGAAAAAGATCGGGGCCAGGATTGTCTTCCTGGACCCGGCAGAACATGACCACATGGTAGCGATAACCAGCCACTTGCCGCAGTTATTAGCTACCGCGTTAATTAATCAGTTATTTGAATATAAAGAATATTCCCCCCAAAGCCAGGCATTAATTGGACCGGGATTCCTGGGCTTAACCAGGATCGCGGCCAGTAATCCTCGTATGTGGACGGATATTTACCGGAGTAACCGGGTTAATCTATTAAAAACAATTGATCAGATGGTAACGATCTTACAGCAATATCGCAAGGAGATTCAAGCGGATGATGAGGAAGCGATCTATGACTTTATGACCAGAGGACGGAAAAGGAGACTGGAATTGAAGGGAGAAGATAGCAATGGTTTGGCAGATCAAACCACTTCCTAGTTTAAAGGGAGCAATTACGATCCCGGGTGATAAATCTATATCCCATCGGGCGGTCATTTTTGCTGCGCTGGCTCAGGGACAAACAAAAATAAGGGGATTATTAGCAAGTGAAGATTGCCTTCAGACAATCAAGGCCTTTTGCCAGATGGGAGTAAAAGTTGAAAAAAATTCCGCGGGAGAATATCTGATTGACGGTGTGGGTCAAAAGGGACTACAACCCCCTGACCAGATTATTGATTGTGGGAATTCAGGGACAACGATGAGACTGATGACCGGTTTGTTGGCTGCTCAGTCATTTTATACTGTTCTAACCGGTGATGAATCCCTCCGGCAGCGACCAATGGACCGGGTAATAATTCCGTTGCGGGAGATGGGGGCGGAGATTTGGGCCCGGAAGGATAATTTTGCCCCATTAAGCATTCGGGGAAAGGGCTTAAAGGGGATTGATTACCGTCTCCCGGTGGCCAGTGCTCAAGTAAAATCAGCAATTCTGCTGGCCGGGCTCTATACGGAAGATGGGGTTAGTCTTTATGAACCCTGTGCCACACGGGACCATACCGAAAGGATGCTCCAAGCCTTCAACCTGGAAATAAGGAGCAACGGGAAGCAAGGATGGCTTACGCTGGCCGGGAATTCGCTGGAATTACTGCAGGGAAGAGCGCTTGATATTCCCGGTGATATCTCATCGGCGGCTTACTTCCTCGCCGGGGCATTGCTAACCCCCGACAGCAGCTTAAGGCTTGTCAATGTAGGGATTAACCCCAGCCGGAGTGGAATTTTAACGGTAATCACCGCAATGGGTGGAGATTTTAGCCTGTTGAACCAACGGGAGAAAAATTGTGAACCGGTCGCCGATATAATTGTCAACAGCAGCAAATTGCAGGGAACAGTGATCAAAGGAGAATTAATCCCCCGCCTGATCGATGAGATACCGATTATTGCGGTGATGGCCAGTCAGGCTGAGGGTCAAACAATAATCAAGGATGCGGCGGAATTGAGGGTTAAAGAATCAAATCGAATTAAGGCGGTGGTAACGGAATTAAGCAAAATGGGGGTTGAGATTGAGGAACTACCGGACGGCATGATCATTAATGGACCAACCCGCTTAAAAGGGGGAATGGTGCTCAATAGTTATGGTGACCACCGGATCGCGATGTCACTGGCAATTGCCGGACTGTTGGCCGATCAAGAAATTGGGATCAGGGAGAGTGAATCAATCAAGACTTCATTCCCGGATTTTCAAAATATCTTAGGGGAAATAAGGGGGGGATCATAATTAAGGAGAGCAAGCAGATTTATCGGGTGGTCGAATTGCTCAAAAATGCTCAGCATGCTGTAGCCTTTACCGGGGCAGGGATATCACTCGAAAGTGGAATTCCAACCTTTCGGGGGGAAAATGGCCTGTGGAGTAAATATGACCCCAAGTTTCTTGAACTCGATTACTTTTATCGTAATCCGCAAGAAGCCTGGCGCCTAAATATCGAGGTTTTTTATCAACACTTGGCCCGGACTAAGCCCAATCCCGCTCATCGCATTCTGGCCGGACTAGAAAAAAAAGGATTAATCAAAGCCGTAATTACACAAAATATTGATAATCTTCACCAGCAAGCCGGTAGTAATAATGTTATTGAGTTTCACGGCAGCTCAAACCGCTTATTTTGTATTGAGTGTAATCAGCAGGTTGAATTTAAGTGGGAATATTTAGATTCTTTACCCCCGACCTGTCAAAACTGTCAAGGGATTTTAAAACCAGGCTATATTTTTTTCGGCGAACCGATCCCGGAACCGGCCAGAACATTGGCCTTTCAGGCAGCAGAAACGGCTGATCTTTTTTTAGTAATCGGTACCACCGGCGAAGTACAACCGGCTTCCTTTTTACCGGTTATTGCCAGTCGGAACGGGGCGCTAATTATTGAGATAAATCCGGCCAAATCAAACTATTACCTTGATATTACTGATATTTATCTGCCGGGAGGGGCGACTCATTTTATGACAAAGATTGAAGCGGGTTTAGCCGGTCAGTAAGAAAGCAAATAGCTTAGCGATTCAGCAGGATTTGAGCCATCGAGCTAGAATACATATAATATATTTTGTTTAAAAATTAGATTAAATGTCTAAT
The DNA here is from genome assembly GCA_022360715.1 of Halanaerobiales bacterium. GTDB lineage: Bacteria > Bacillota > Halanaerobiia > Halanaerobiales > DTU029 > JAKSCG01. Next base: position 16,379 of record JAKSCG010000050.1, on the reverse strand, counting down.
TAACTTCTTAATTAGAGGTGGTGTTATGGTAAAAAATATTGCAATTGATGGCCCGGCCGGAGCGGGTAAAAGTACGATCGCCAGAAAGCTGGCCCGCAAGCTTGGCTTCAGGTATCTTGATTCTGGCGCCATGTATCGGGCGGTTACCTGGCAGGCCTTAAAGCAGGAAATTAAACTGGATGATGAAAGAACACTGGTTTCCCTGGCTGAAGGGATGGAGATTGTTTTCTTGCCCCCGGCCGAAGACGGGATCAGCCCCCTCCTGGTTGGTGGGCAAGATATAACTAAAGAGATCAGGCAACCGATTATCGATCAAAATGTCTCACTGGTCGCTAAAGTAAAAGGAGTCAGGGAAGCGATGGTCAGACAGCAGCGTAAGATGGCCAGTACCGGTAATATAGTGATCGACGGCCGTGATATCGGCACCCGGGTCTTACCTGAGGCTGATTTAAAATTATATATAACGGCTTCACTAGAAGAGCGTTCCAAGCGGCGTTACCAGGAACAACTATTTAAAAACCCCTTAGTTAACTATCAAGAGATTAAAAATAAAATCATCAGACGGGATAAAATAGATTGTGAGCGTGAATTTTCACCCTTAGTAAAGGATCAAGATGCTATCCTAATTGATACGAGTAATCTGCCGATTGAAGAAGTGATTAATAAAATAATGCAATTAATTAAAGATGGTGAGCACAATGATTAATCTTTTTTATTCGATAATTCGAGGAATCTTTTTTCTTTTATTTAAATATATATATAGATATCAGGTAAAAGGTCGAGCAAATATACCAAAAGCTGGAGCTCTGGTTGTCATGTCTAATCATATCAGTTATCTGGACCCACCGATTATATCCTGCATCATGGACAGGCCTATTTATTTTATGGCCAAAGAAGAACTATTTCAATATCCAATCTTTGGCTGGTTAATTAGTAAACTGGGTGCATTTCCGGTGAAAAGGGGAAGGCCGGACCGGGGTGCGCTGAAGAAATCTTATAACATCTTAGCTAACGATCAGGTCCTGTGTATCTTTCCGGAAGGCCAACGCTATCGAAACGGCAAATTGGGTAATGCTAAATCGGGGGCAATTATGATCCCAATAAAAAAGGAATGTCCAATCTTGCCGGTGGGCATTAAGTTGAAAAAGATGCGCTTAAAGGTGTCGATCGGTCAACCATTATTACTTGATCAATATTTTAACCGGAAGATCGAAAAGGAAGAAATAAAAGCGGCTGGCCGACTGATCATGAAAAATATTGAGCAGGAACTTGATCAGATATAAATTTAATTTTTTTTAGTAATATAGGGAGGAATCTAACGATTAACGGCGAAAAGTTATAAAGGGCATGCATTATTGTTTGAAAAAAATGGGTATAATATATTTTACAAATGTTAAGTTGTTTTGCTGGTCTGGAAGGAGGTGAAGGTTCTGGAGGTCTATACTGCGGAGGAAGCGGGATTCTGTTTTGGAGTAAAAAGGGCGCTGGAAATTGCCACCAAGGCTGCCGTGCGAGGTGAGCAGATTCCTGTCTATACTTTAGGACCGATTATTCATAATCCGCAGGTTGTTGGAGAACTGGATAAATTAGGTATCAAAGCAATTAATTCGATTGAGGATATCGCCCAGGGTACAGTAATAATTAGATCTCATGGAGTTTCTCCTGCTATTCTGGAAAAAAAAAAAAAAAAGGGTTTACATATTATTGATGCAACCTGTCCATTTGTTAAAAGTGCCCAGAAATATGCTAAAAAACTGGTTGATGAGGGATACCAAACATTTATCTATGGTGATCATGAACACCCGGAAGTGATTGGCATCTATGGATCTTCAGCAGGTTCGGCCACTGTTGTCAGCAGTATTGAGGAACTATCGGCGATCCGGCTGAAGGAGAGGGTTGGGTTTGTTGCTCAGACAACAAAGTCACCGAGTTCTTTCCAGGACTTAATTTCTAGAGTAATCACTCAAGTTAAAGAATTAAAAGTATATAATACAATCTGTAATACGACCGAGATGCGGCAACGAGCAGCGGTTAAACTTGCCAGAAATGTTGATATTATGTTTGTTATTGGGGGACATAATAGTGCCAATACTAACCGGCTGGCTGAAATTTGTGCACAAACAGCTACCCCAACTTATCATATAGAAACTGTTCATGAAATTGATTGGCAGTGGCTAAACAACAAACAAAAAATTGGGATCACGGCAGGGGCATCGACCCCGGATTGGTTAATTAAGGAGGTTATTGAGGCTATGAGTGAAGAAAAAAAGGATTTACAGCTTGATGAAAAAACCCAGGAGGAACAGATTACAAATGAGGAAAAAGGGGTTGTAGAAGCTATTGAAACAGAAAGTCAGGAAACAGAGTTAGGTGCTGAGGGTTTAGTAGAAAAAGATGAGGTAGATGAAGAAATTAAATCAGCAGATCTAATTACCGAAAATGCTGATGTAAAAATAGAAGAAGAGGTTGGGCTGAACGAAGAGGCAAACCGGGAAAGCGAGCAGGAGACGGGAGAAGTGGAAGAAATTGATTATAGTATCAATGAGATTGCCGATCTCAGAAAAGGGCAAACCGTAAAAGGGACAGTAAGTCAGATCAAAGACGATGGCGTGTATGTTGATGTCAATTACAAAACCGATGGTTTTATCCCGCTCCGGGAATTAAGTCATCGTCAAGTTGATAACCCGCATGAAATCGTAGAACTAAACCAGGAAATTGATGTCGTCATTCTTACCCTGGAAGATGATGAAGGTAACATGATCCTTTCCAAAAAACGGGCTGATTATGAGAAAGCCTGGGAACGGATTATGGAGGTTTTTGAAAATAACGAAATTATTGAAGCCCAGGTTACTAAAGTAGTCAAGGGCGGTCTGGTTGTTGATGTTGGATTAAGGGGATTTATTCCCGCATCCCATGTGGCGATCGGTTATATCGAAGACCTGAGTCAATATGTCGGTCAAGAACTACGCTTGAAGGTTATTGAGGTGGAACGGGATAAAAATAATGTTGTCCTGTCGGCCAAAGAAGTACTGGAAGTTGAGCGCGAAAAAGAAAAGGAACAGACCCTGAACTCCCTGGAAATCGGCCAGACAATTGAAGGGATTGTAACCAAATTGGTTGATTTCGGCGCTTTTATTGATTTAGGCGGAGTGGAGGGATTACTCCATATTTCGGAGATGTCCTGGGGCCGAATTGGCCATCCCTCCGAAATACTGGAAGAGGGACAGGAACTCTCTGTCCAGGTTCTGGGGATTAATCGGGAAGATGAACGGATTTCCCTGGGTTATAAACAACTTTTACCGGATCCCTGGGAAGAATTTGTTCGTAAGCATTACGAAGGGGAGACAGTTACCGGAACCATTACCAAAATAGTTGATTTTGGGGCTTTTATGGAAATAGAGGAAGGTGTGGAAGGATTAATTCACATTTCCCAGTTATCCCATCAACATGTTAAAACCCCTGATGAAGTAATAAGTGTAGGTGAAGAGCTACAGGTGAAGATCATCAACATTGAAGAGGAACAAAAACGGGTTGGACTGAGTATTAAAGAGTTAGAAGAAAGACCCACCCCTAAACCAAAAGTAGAAACAAAACCGTCCGCCAAGAATTCGGAAGGTGATACCGATAATTCTTCCGGGGTTACGATCCGGGATCTGGTCGGAGATATTGGCGATATGTTTGAACAGACTGAAGAAGAATAAATAATTAACTGACAACTAAATCATTTTAGACACCTTACTGTTTTCTTACAGTAGGGTTTTTTGTTTTTCAGATGAATATAGTGGGGTTGATGCGGGCAAGATAAATTATAATCAAGCAGACGGAGGTGTCGATAAAATGTCATTAGGTATTATTCTGTTAATTTTAACCGGATTATTGATTTACTTTGGTGTAGCCCAGCGTGTTTTGGATAAGTTATATTTAACTGATTCGATGGCTTTGTTTTTTTTGGCATTGATCATTGCCGGAAGTTTTTTTGATGTCACGTTGATTAGAGCACCACTGCTTACGGTAAATGCAGGTGGGGCTTTGGTTCCGGTCGTATTAGCGGTCTATGTTTTAACCCGAGCCGGAACCGGCAAAGAGTGGATTAGAACTATTATTGCCGTTATTTTAACCGGGGGAGCTATTTATGCGATCAGCCTAATTTTCCATGATTTCGGGCATGGCTATGATCTAATCGATCCTACTTTTGTATTTGCGATTAGTGGGGGGATTATTGCCTATATTCTGGGGGGTTCACGGCGGGGTTCATTCATTGCCGGTACCCTTGGTTTTTTAATCTATGATTTAATTATCCTCTGGCGGGTCTTGACCGGTCAAATCGTAGCAGAGGTCAGAATCGGCGGAGCGGGTATTTTTGACAGTATCATTATTTCCGGTTTAATCGCCGTCTTATTAGCTGAATTTATCGGGGAATCTTTGGAACGGATCAAAGGGGGTCATCATGAGCGGGAGCGAGGGGGTGAAAATGGAGATGAAAAATAAGCTATGGCTATTAATGATCTTGATTAGCCTCCTTGTTTTCTCAAACGGAAGCAAGGCCACCAGTTTTATCGGACATCGGGAAGAAGATGTAATCAGTGTTTATGATCAGGAAGGAAATTACGTTTTTGGTACCGCCATGGGAGTCAGTGCGGGGGATATCTACATTAATGAAGATAATAATGAATACCTGGTCGAAACAGTCAATGGCAGCAGGGCTATTGCCAAAAAAGTCGGTGAGGTCGACTTGATGGAAAATTTTAGCGGCAAAGCAGGAATCCTTACTCCCATTGCTGCTCAGGGTAAAAAACTGATTGGAATTTATCATACTCATAATGGTGAATCTTATTTACCGGGACCGGAAAATGTTGAGGGTCATGGTGAGATTCATACGATCGGCCGGGAGTTGAGTAAGGCTTTGGAACAGAAAGGAATCGAGGTCTCAATGCTCGATAACTTACATTTACCCCATGACGGGGCAGCCTATACCAGATCACGGGCAACTGCCCTCGACCTGGCCCGTAAAGGACCAGATGCTATTTTTGATGTACACCGTGATGCTGTTCCGCGTAAAGAGGAGTATCTTAAAAATGTTAACGGACAATTAGTTAGTCAGGTCAGATTTGTGGTGGGACGGCAGAATCCCAATAAAAAAGTAAATGATAAATTTGCCAGACAACTCAAAGCCGTTGCCGATAAAAAATATCCGGGCCTGGTCAAAGGTATTTTTTATGGGAGGGGAACTTATAATCAGGAAATATCTCCCCGGTCTTTATTGCTGGAGTTTGGTAGCCATGTTACCACCAAAGAGCAAGCCGGAGTTAGTACCCAAATGATGGCTGACACAATCAGCAGTCTTCTTTACGGGGAAGAAGGAGAAGCAGTTAAAACCGGAGATAATCGCAGCGCTTTTTCAACCATTGCTTGGATCGTTGGTATCTTGATCGTGGCGATCCTGGTTTTTCTCTTTATCAATGAAGGTAGCTTGGCCGGAGTAATTAAGCGGATCAAAGGCTTTTTTGGCCGGGAAATTTTTGACCGAGGAAACGGGAACTGATGTTTAAACATGGAGAGCTGCTGGTTGTTAGTATCCTGGTTGGGTCAATTGCCCGGGCTTTGATCCTTAGAATTGATTACCGCCAGTTTCCAAGCTATCCCCATTCTTATCTGATTCATCTGACCTTAGGAGCGATCGCCTCAACACTGGGGGCCCTATTTATTCCGGCGCTGTTGGCTAAAGAGTATATTGCCGTAACCTTTTTGACGATCGGGGCCCAGCAATTTCGCGATGTCAGGAGTTTGGAACGGGACAGTTTAAATAGTATTGAAAAAACCGAACTAATCCCACGTGGAACCGCCTATATCGAAGGGATTGCCAAATTATTTGAAGCCAGGAATTACCTGGCTTTATTAACTGCGCTGATTACCAGTTTAATCTATTATTATTCCGATCTGCTCTGGGCTGTTATCGGTGGGGTCGTCTTTGCCTATACTTTACATTATTTTATGCAAGGAATTACCATTGCTGAGATTGCGGAAGTAAAGATCGTACCGTTAAATATTAAAGGGATGAATATTGGGATCGAGCAAACCATTATCCTCAATGTCGGTGAAAAAAGTGCATTAAAGAAGTGGCAAGAAGAAGGGATCGGGATCAAGATTGTCCCTAAAGATGAAAATGCCCGGGCAACCCTGGCCAACTTAGGACAGCGCCAGGCGATCATCCATGATTTATCGATCCTAATGGGGATAAAATTAGATCAGGGTATGCAACAATTTACTCCATTGGCCCGGTTGGACCTGGACAACGGCACCTTAAATCTGATCATTATCCCGCAGGAACCTGATCCGGTTTTTATCCAGAAAGCGATTAAGCAGATCCCGGTTTTGGAAAGCTCACAGCGCAAACCGTTAAAGAGTAAGTATGGTCAAAAAGCAGCAGATTAAGGGGAGAGACAATGGAGCAATTTAGTAATAATAACAGTATTTTAGCAGTAATTGTCCAAAAAGAAAACAAAGCAAAGGTCGCCGGCGGGGTTCCGATTTTTTACACGGAAGACGAACGGGAGTTGGAAGAGATCAGTATGTTGCTGGCGCGCTTAACCCTGGGTATGGTCCATGACCTGGGAAACGGGGTTAAAATAATTATGAAACATTAAGGGGTAGAAGATGGATATCGTTTTTCATGCTACCCGGATTACTGAACTGGCTTATTTAGTTGCCTATTTATATCTTAAACCGGAAGTAGTTGATAATCTGGAGCAGACTTTAGCGGAAATTGCCTTATTTAGAACTGCTCCTCTCGAAAAGGGTACCCTATATTTGCTTAATCAAGATCGTGATCATAATCGGCTTTTTTTACTTGGCCGGGGAAAAAGTAAGGAGATAGTTATCCAGGCCTTACAGGGATATAGCAGGATTTTTGGCCGTAAAAAGGGGTTTATTTTTTTTGATTTAAGCCAATATGAAAATAGCCAGATCCGTTATTCGCAAATCCTGAAGGCGCTAAATTTAAAGCAAATTGCCCATTTTTTGATGTTGCAGGGAATAAAAAAGGAGTTAAAAAAAATAAGCTATGACCTGAAAGCTTTCCGCAATACTATTACGGGGTGAAAGGATGAAGATAATCTATTATTGTTACGGCGGGACACATTCTTCCGTATTGTCGGCCGCTATTCATACCAATTTATTACCACAGGACCGGGTCCCGGAGCAAAGCGAGATATTAAATTTGCCCTATTATGATAAAATCCGTAGTCAGGAAATAGGAATCCCGCTTTATTTTGGGCAGGATGAGGATAATAACCTGGTATACATCCAGGGCATGGGCCGAGCCGATAAAATAGTAATTAATACCCTGTATAGTTATTTAGCCAATGAAGGGATATCGCGTGAGCAGGTATATTTGCAGGAAAGCTTACACAATGCCAATCTGCTGGTTCGGATCGGTGGATTTCTATCAAGGAGGCTTGGCTTCGTTTTTCCGGGCCGCTGGTTGACAGTCTATGGTTTACAGCTGGCCTATCCTAAATTTGTGGCGGTGGTTCAAAAGGTGAAAAAAGAGTTGACTATTGCTTAGTACCCTTAATTATGATATTATCAGCTTACAGGGGGAAAAGATTAAATTGAAGATTAAAGGGACTGAAAAGAATAGTATTGCCCAAAAACTTGACTTAGCCGAAGGTGACCGCATCAAATTAATTAACGGGCAAACAATTAATGATTATATTGATTTTCAATATGAAACCGCTAATAATTTTTTAAACTTACTAATCGAGAAAAAAGACGGGCAGTTATGGGAAGTGGATATAAATCGGGATTTTAATGAAAAATTAGGGATCATTCCCGATGGGATCATTTATGATCAACTAAAACAATGTACTAATGATTGTGTTTTTTGCTTTGTCCGACAACAACCCGAAGCGATGAGAGAGACTTTATTATTAAAAGACGATGACTATCGTTTTTCTTTTCTTCAGGGTAGTTTTATCTCATTGACTAATCTTAGTGAAGAAGAGATGGAACGGATTATTAATTTAAAATTAACCCCGCTTAATATCTCTGTACATACTACTAATCCGGAGTTGCGGGTGGTGATGATGAGGAACCCTTCAGCCGGACAGATTATGGACAAATTGCGCTGCTTAGCTGAAAATGGAATCAGCTTTAATGCCCAAATTGTTCTTTGTCCGGGAATTAATGATCAAAAAGAACTGGACCGGACCATTGCCGACCTTGATCATTTCTACCCCCGGGTCCTTTCGTTGGGAATAGTACCGGTTGGGTTGACTAGATACCGGGAGGGTTTGTTTCAACTTAACAGTTTTAACCACTTGATGGCTGAAGGGGTATTAACTCAGCTTCAGACCTGGCAAAATAGGTTTAAAAAAAGAGGGAAAAATTACATTTATGCTGCCGATGAGTTCTACTTGCTGGCCGGCCAAAAAGTTCCGGCTACTGAGCATTATAATGGGTTTCCCCAGATTGAAAACGGTATCGGTTTAACCCGGATCTTATGGGATGATTTTATTAAATTAACGGACAAGTTACCCGTAAAGTCCGACCAAAATATCGCGATAGTAACCGGGAAATTGGGTGCACTGGCTTTACAACCGATCGCAAAAAGGCTCAACCAAATAAATGGTTTAGTGGTAAAGGTTTTACCGATTAGTAATTCCTTTTTTGGCGATAGTGTAACGGTCACCGGTCTTTTAACTGGTTTTGATATTATCCGCGGATTGAAAAGAGTGGAGGATTTGCCCGAGTATATCTTAATCCCCGGCATTATCTTTAACCAAGCGGGTTATATGCTTGATAACCTGAAATATCAGGACTTACAGCGAAATTTTCCTAATAATAAATTTATCATCTGTCATACTATTGACGAGGCACTGGAGGTAATAAGCAATGGTTAAACCAGTTGTTGCAATTGTAGGCCGACCTAATGTCGGTAAATCGACTTTATTTAACCGTTTAAGTGGTAATCGAATTTCGATTGTGGAAGGAGAGCCTAATGTTACCAGGGACCGAATATATGCCGATATTAGCTGGCTGGAGCGGTCGTTTATGCTAATAGATACGGGAGGAATGGAACCACTTAACCAGGATTTAATTAAAAATAAGATTAAATATCAAGCAGAACTGGCGATCGCTGAAGCCGATCTGATTCTATTTGTTGTCGACGGGCGGAGCGGATTAACGGAAACCGATCGTGAGGTAGCCCAAATTTTAAGAAAGACCAATAAAAAAGTAATTCTGGTGTTAAATAAAATTGAAGATTTTAGCATCCTGGAGCAGATTAAATGGGAGTTTTATTCCCTGGGCTTTAATGAGCCGCTACCTATTTCGGCCGAACACGGAAAAAATACCGGTGATTTATTAGATTTAATTATCCAATGCTTTCCCGAGTCAACGGAAGAAGTAGAACCGGCAAGTGATCTTTTAAATATAGCGATTGTCGGAAAACCTAATGTTGGTAAATCTTCATTGGTCAACTATATAGTCGGAGATGAACGGGTAATTGTCAGTGCTATCCCCGGAACAACCAGAGATGCGGTCGATACCCTGGTCGAAAGAGGCGATATAAAATATAATTTGATTGATACTGCCGGTTTAAGAAGAAAGGCCCGGGTAAAGAGTTCGGTTGAGTATTATAGTGCGATTCGCACCATTAGAGCTGTTGAGAGGGCTGATGCAGTCTTAATGATGGTGGATGCGACCGAAGGAATAACTGCCCAGGATAAAAAAATTGTCGGTTATGCCCATGATCATGGTAAGGCAATTGTGATCGCCGTTAATAAATGGGATTTAATTGAAAAGGATCATAAAACCATGGACTTATATCGGGAAGAAATTTATTTGCAGCTAAAATTCCTGAGATATGCTCCGATTACTTTTATTTCGGCTATTACCGGGGAAAGAATCCCGGAAGTTCTAAATTTGCTGGAACATGTGATTGATCAAACCCAACAAAGGATTAAAACAGGTGTTTTAAATGAAGTACTGGAAGAAGCGATCCAATTACGGGAACCACCGGGAAAGAAGGGAAAACGGTTGAAACTATATTATGCTACACAACTGGGGATTAAACCCCCTACCTTTGCCTTTTTTGTTAATGATCCCAAGTTGATGCATTTTTCCTATCAAAGGTATTTAGAAAATATATTACGTCAAGCGTTTGGTTTTATTGGTACTACGATTAGGTTTAAATTAAGGGAAAGGAATTAAAGGAGGAAGAAGCATGGCTATATCCATATTAATGATTTTAAGTTATTTGATCGGAGCGATCCCTTTTGCATTTATTTTTACCAAGTTAGTTGCCGGTACCGATGTAAGGAAAATCGGCAGCGGAAATGTTGGGGCAACAAATACTTCACGGATTTTAGGCCTTAAATATGGTGTGGTGGTTGGTATTTTGGACGTATTAAAAGGGTTTTTAGCTGTTTTTTTGCTTCAGCTCCTTCTGCCCGAAAACGCATCGGAATATTGGATCTTAGTTGGAGCAGTCTTATCAATTATCGGGCATAACTGGTCAATATTTCTCAAGTTTACCGGTGGAAAGGGTGTTGCTACTACATTCGGGGTAGTACTAAGAACTCTCCCCTTAGTATTTATTATTTGTACAGTGCTGATCTGGCTGATCGTGGTTGTCGCGACTAAGTATGTGTCACTGGCCTCAATGCTGGGTGCTATTTCTCTACCGATCCAGATCATCATTCTAAGGAGAAATCCTTATTTTTTCATTTTTGCAGTTATCCTGGCCCTATTTATTGTAGTTCGGCACCATTCCAATATTAAAAGATTATTTCAGGGTTGTGAAAGAAGGCTGAGCTGGCCAGCCCGTAGTAAATAAGGGGTGATTACGTGATGACAGAACGGGTTACAATTATCGGGGGCGGGAGCTGGGGGACAGCTTTGGCCAGATTAGTGGCTAGCAATAACCACCAGGTCTTAATCTATTTACGGGATCAAATAGTAAGGGATTATATCAATCAAGAGCACATTAATTACAAATATTTTCCTGAGTACGACTTGCCGACTAATGTCCGTGCGACAACTGACCTGGAGGAAGGTATTGACTTTGCTTCTATTATTATATTGGCAATACCGACCCAGCAAACCAGAGAGATTATGCAAAAAATTTCGATTTATTTAAAAAGAGACCAGGTAATCTGTTCAACGGCTAAAGGCTTTGAAGAGGAAAGCTTTCTTCGTAATTCGGAAGTAATCAGCGAGAATTGTCGGCTGGCCACCGCGGTTTTATCCGGTCCTACTCATGCCGAAGAAGTTATGGAGGGGCTACCCACGGCGGTAGTTGTTGCTTCTAAAGATCTGAAGCTGGCCCAGCGCATACAGGATTTAATGATGACTTCTTATTTTCGCGTATATACTAACCCCGATTTAGTTGGGGTCGAGGTCGGCGGGGCAGTAAAAAATGTGATCGCCGTAGCTTCCGGGATAACAGATGGTCTTGGTTATGGTGATAATACCCGGGCCACATTAATAACCAGGGGCCTCCATGAAATGAGCAGATTAGGGGCATATCTGGGTGGACAGTTATTAACCTTTGCCGGTTTGACCGGAATGGGTGACCTGGTCGTAACCTGTAATAGTATGCACAGTAGAAACCGGCGTTTTGGGATCAAGATTGGCCGGGGGATCCCGCTAAAACAAGCCCTGGAGTCAGTTAACCAGGTGGTAGAAGGGGTTAAGACAACCAGTGCGATCTATCAATGGTTCCAACAAAGGGATTATGGCTTTCAATTACCGATTACTACTGAGATCTATCAGGTATTATTTCGAGAAAAAAATCCATATCAAGCGGTGGAAGATTTAATGCTTAGAGGTCCCAAACATGAGTTTGAAGAAGTTGTTCAGGAAATTTCAAAAAAAGGCATGTAATAACTTAACTTTTGACTGAACTTACAGATAAAAAATAGGCTCTAACGGAACTTCAAATATAATTATTTGAAGTCTTTTTTTATTCAAAAAATTTTGTTGGGTCGGTCTAAATTGTTTGGATTAAAGTAATATTTTAGACTTGCTTTCATATATATATACTGTGATATTTGCTTTTTGAATTAATCAACTTGATGGTTTAAATACAGATTAATTGGGAGGGATGAAGATAATAAAGGACAAAAATTATTTGGTCAAAAATATCCTAAGTAAAGGAGGGGAAAAAAGTGGAAAAGTTTGATATCTATAAAGACATTGCTGAAAGGACCAATGGTGATATTTATATCGGGGTCGTCGGTCCGGTAAGGACCGGCAAATCCACCTTCATCAAAAAATTTATGGAACATCAAGTAATACCGATGATCGGCGATAAGTATGTTAAAGAGAGAGCCCAGGATGAGTTGCCACAAAGTTCGGCCGGCCGAATGATCATGACCACCGAACCAAAATTTGTACCGGAAGAAGCTGTTCAGATTATTTTAGATGATAATTTAAAATTTAAAGTCAGGATGATTGATTGTGTCGGATATACTGTTCCGGGGGCGATGGGCTATGAAGATGACGACGGACCGAGAATGGTTTCAACACCCTGGTATAAACATGATATACCCTTCCAGGAAGCAGCAGAAGTAGGAACAAATAAAGTAATTAATGAACATTCAACGATCGGTCTGGTCATTACCACGGATAGCAGTTTTACCGATATACCTCGCCATAGTTTTGTGACGGCTGAAGAAAGGGTTATCGGTGAATTAAAAGAAATCGGCAAACCATTTATTATTGCCCTGAATTCGATGAATCCGGATGAAGAAGAAACGATTGAATTAGGTGAGCAGCTGAGCGAAAAGTATGATGTGCCGGTAATCCCAATTGACTGTTTAAATTTAAAGAAAAGTGATGTTGATAATATCCTCCGAAAAATACTATATGAATTTCCAATTAATGAGTTTTATATTGACTTACCAGTATGGTTAAATGAATTACCGAACGATAATTGGCTAAGAACAAGTTTTGATGAGACGATTAGAAACTCGGTCCAGGATATTGAAAAAATAAGGGATATTGATAACTTAATAAGTATGTTAGTAGAAAATGAGTATACCCAGGAAGTACTTCTGGAGAGTATCAACCTGGGTGAAGGCTTAGCAAAAATTTCGATCGGATTGTTGGATAAACTTTTTTATCAGATCATTGAAGAATATAGTGGCTTTATTATCAAAGATGAGCGAGAAATGTTGACATTGATCAAAGAGCTAAGCTTTGCTAAAAAAGAATATGACCGAGTAGCTAAAGCCTTAAGGGATGTAGAAGAAAAGGGGTACGGAATAGTTACGCCTACGGTGACCGATATGTGTTTCAACGAACCCGAATTAATTACCCGCGGTAATCAATTCGGTGTTAGGTTAAAAGCCCATGCACCATCGATCCATTTAATCCGGGCGGATATTCATGCTGAGGTTTCTCCGGTCGTCGGTACGGAAAAACAGTCGGAAGAATTAATCAAATACCTGGAACAGGATTTTGAAAATAATCCGGAAGGGATCTGGGATACAGAATTTCTTGGTCGCTCCTTACATGACCTAATGAAAGAAGGAATTTCCAATAAGCTTTATCGGATGCCGGAAAATGTCCAGTTAAAGATCAAAGATACAATAGAAAAGATAGTTAATGAAGGCAGTGGAGGGTTGATCTGTATTATTTTATAAGATTAAATTTATGTATTTTTTTTATGGCTTGAGGTAAAATAACCTCAAGTCCTATTTTTTTGTTTTTTTTAAAAAAAATTTTATAAATTAGCAGGAGAATATTGATATATCGCGAATAAAGTAAATAATAAATATATGACTGGTAGATGAAGGAGGTGAAGATGGTGACAAAAACTGAATTAATCGATGCAGTTGCAGAAAAAACCGGTTTAACGAAAAAAGATTCTGGTGAAGCTGTCAATGCAGTCTTTGAAACCATTGTTGATTATCTGAGTAAGGAAGCCACTAAAAAAGAGGCCGATCGTGATAATGTTCAGATAATTGGTTTCGGAACCTTTGAAGCAAGGGATCGTAGTGAAAGGAAGGGAAGGAATCCACAAACAGGAGATGAGATTACTATTCCTGCCCGTACGGTTCCCGTATTCAGGGCAGGCAAATCCTTTAAGGATTCTGTAGAGGGCTAATAAAATTACATAATTAATAAAAAAGAAAGGATTAGTCTAATCCTTTCTTTTTTTATTGGATATTTTTTTGTTCTAGTAATTATTCGGATAACATATATTTGCTGTGTTAGGAGTTGAGCGAAATGTTATTCCGAAAAAAAAATAATAAGATTATCCTCATTGGTTTAAACCATATTTCACTTACTCTGGCCCGCAGTTTGAGCAAAAATCACGATGTGATTATCTATTATCAGCAATCCCGACTCCCGTATGGTAACATCAATATGGATGCACTTATTGAAAAAATAGATGGGAGTGTCCTGAGTCTGCTTCAAGAAAAAGCTGTTGAGCAGGTCAACTGTATAGTTGCTCTAACCGATGATGATCAGTATAATCTATTCCTGACAAGTATAGCTAAAGATCTGGGGATCGCAAGAACAGTGGCGATGGTTCAGCAGATCGATTACCTGGAATTACGGACAATGGCCGACTTAATTTTTAATCCCCATCAGCTTATTATCGATCAAATCAGCAATAAAATTAAAGAAACACGTCTTTTGAATATACGCAATTTTATTCCGGGACAGGTAGATATTAGTGAATTAATGGTCACCAATAAAGGGCTATTTTCCTATCAAAAAATTAAAAATATTATTCTAGATGAGGGTCTGATCATTGCTGTGAACCGTGGGAACAAGATGATGCTGCCTTCACCGGAGCTCCAGTTATACCCCGGGGATAAGGTCTTTATTTTATTTAGAAAAAATATGATGGCAAATTTCTTTAAAATCTTTAAAAGGTATCAAGGCAAAAAAAGACTATTTATTCTTGGTGGGACCGGATTGGCACTGACTATGCTGCGCGTTTGGGAGAATATTTTTGAACCAATAATTGTGGTTGAAAGGAGTCTGGAGAGATGTAATCAACTGGCGGCACTCCTGGAAAAGATAATTGTATTACATGGTGAGGGTATTGATTTACAAATGTTGAGAGAGGAAGGCTTAGATCATACTTCAAATTTTTTAGCGGTTGATCTTGATGATTATAGTAATTTATTAGGTGGTTTTGGTGCGGAAAAAATTGGCTGTAATAATGTGATTACTTTGCTGAATAATCCCAACTTAAAACATATCGGAAGTTTACTGGGACTGGCAAATATCCTATCATTACCGGATTTGCTGGCCGAATACATTATCAAATTTATCAGTTCGGGTCAGGGGTTCAATAAATATGTCCTTGGCGATCAAATCTATACTACCGAAATAAAAATCGCCGCGGATTCCCGTTTGCTTGATCAAAAAATAAGTGAGATTAAACTGCCGAGCGGGATTAAAATTGGAATAATCAAGCGTGATAATAAAATAGTAATTCCCCGCGGAGATGTAATAATAAAAACTAATGATCTTTTGTTTATCTTTTTTTATCATGAACACGAGGCAGAAATTTATAATATTTTTAATAGTAGATACAAATACTAAAGGTAGAGGAGGTATTAAATGAAAAAGAAGAAAAGGGGTAAAAGAAAGAAAGAAGATAAAACAATGCCGGCAGTAGACTATACCGTAAATCCTGATGATGTTGAGATTGGAGATGGAATTATGCCGGTGGAGAGGCTAAAAAGCAAAGACAAAAAAGAAGACCATTAAAAAAGATGACCCGCCAGGGGTCATTTTTTATTCCCAGTTGATTGTCAGCATATGTGGTTGCTTGATCAGAGCAAATATTGCTTCATCCTGGAGTAAATTTTGCTGTAAATTTGTTAGTTTTTGGGGTGATGCACTGCTATCCAGGCGCAGATCAAGCGCGATATTATTAAAATGACCGGTAAGCGAGTTAACTTCTCCGGTAGTCGTAATATAGAGATTTTTTATGATAATATTGTTTTTTTGGGCAAAATTTTTAATGACCAGGGTAATTGTTCCGTTTAAAGCTACAAAAAAGTATTCCAGGGGATGAGGGTATCGCTGATAATCTTCAAAGTTATCGCCTAAACCGGAGTGAAGGTGGGGAAAGTGAGGGATATTTAGCATCAGCTCATCTTGGCCGTTCCACTGGCTTTCAACCTTAATCTGACTCAATTTTATGGCCTCCTTGGCAGTTTTTCTTGCTTTAATTTACCCTTAATCGGTAATCTTTATTAGTCGCCGACCTTATTTTTCATAGCTAAAGCTACTCCGACATAATTATTAAGATAGAATATAAAAAAGGAGGTGGATGAGCATGAATATAAAATCAATCTTAAATATTTTAGGTAATCTGCTTTTGATTTTAGCTATTTCGATGCTTT
>JAKSCG010000071.1 GCA_022360715.1 Halanaerobiales bacterium | reverse complement strand
GGTGCCTTAGAAATAAGTGTTATTAAAAATACTTTTTTAAAAAAATATGCAATGGAACAAGAGAGGAGTAAAGAGAAAGTAACATACCAGATAATTCCAGGATATGGAAACGGGAAGACGGTTATCTATCCAATCATCCAGGGGATGTATTTAATCTTAAATGAATTTACGTTGAAAGATCAATTTAAAAATAATATAGATGAGTGTTGTTTTTCCAATTCTTTTATCAAAATTGAATACTGCTTGAAGGGGAAATATATGGCTAACTTTAAGGACGGCAAGGTTGCTGTTGTGAAAGGGAACAGCGTTTATTATGTCCGACAGGGTAATAATCATTGTCTGGATGCTGATTTTAAGGGCAAAAAATATCAAAGTATTTCTATTTTTTGCTATTTAAATGAAATTATAAATTCCATGGAACAGTTGCTGGGAGTTTCAAAAGATACAATCAAAGGTTATTACGAAAGAATTGCTCAGAGTAAAAAAGGTCTCATAGTGGAAACAGAGCTAGAAGTTATGGGTATGATCAATAAAATTCATCAATATATAAAATCTGCTCATGTTGAATTGATTAAACCCCGGGTGATAGAGCTTTTTTTATTGGAGATGAATCGCTTTGAGGATTATTGTAAAAAAAGAAAAAAATGTATTTCCAAATTAACTGTTGACAAAATTGAGTTAATTAAAAAATATATTGAAGAGAATATGCAGGAACATATTACGATCGATCAACTGGCCAAAAGATTTGATATCGGTATCACTAATTTAAAAGAATCCTTTAAGTATCTTTATGGAACAGGCATCTATACCTATCTGAGGAATTATCGCATGGAAAAAGCCGGCGAACTTCTCAGGAATAGTGATTATAACATTCTGGAAATCGCCAATATACTCGGTTATTCTAATCAGAGTAATTTTGGGGCAGTTTTTAAAAATTGTTATGGTGTGTCCCCGCTGAAATACAGGAAAAGTATTTAAATTATGATTCATTAATACTAGGTAGAGACTTTTTCGCAATTAGATTAACGCGGAGGTCTTTTTTTTATAGCTTAAATAATGAAGTTTCCGGCTAATTGCAGTGATTTTAGACTGAATGAGGTAGAAAAGAAAATCTAATCTGATATAGAATAAAGAAAATAGTTTAGAGTTAGATAAAGCTAACTCTATGCCTTTTTGCAACGAACCTGTTTAAAGAAAGCGGTGATTTATAATGAGCAGAAAAAATATGAAAAACAAATTTGAAAAGGAGAAAATGATGAAAAGGGTATTTACGGGGTTTATTTTACTGACCATGGTTGCAATATTAACGGTGGGCTGTTCAGTTGATAAGACATTAGACCAAGAAACAGCCAGAGAGGATGTGACCGTAAACGAGGTTCGAACAAAGGAAATCGAGCAAATTGTGATGTGTCAGAGCAGGGATCTTTTTGGGGCGGGCAATCTCACCCCGGTTAGTCAAGGCGGTTTGGAAGGGATATACTATCTGTCCAATTTTTACGAAACCCTGGTTAACTATGAACAGGGAGAAATTGTGCCCGGACTAGCCGAAGCATGGGAAGTACATGGCAATGAGATCACCTTTAAGTTAAAAGAAGGGGTGAAATTTTCAGATGGGGCAGACTTTAACGCAGCAGTTGTGAAAAAAAACATTGATATGATCCCAAAACTCATCGGGCCAATAATGGTCAATGCTCATCCCGTCTTAAACAAGTTGAAAGAAGTGCAGATTGTCGACGATTACACGGTCAAATTGATCTTAACGGAACTTTATTACGGGGCCTTACAGGAGCTAACCATGGTTTGGCCGATGGGGATGATGTCTCCCCATGCCTTTACAGCAACAGGTGTTTCGCCCCTGGTGGATTCTCAAACCCTGGGGACCGGTCCATATCAGTTGGACAGCTTTGTGAAAGGACAAAAATACACCTTTATCAGAAATGAGCATTATTGGGGCGAACAACCGGCAGTAAAACAATTTGTCGTTAAGATAATACCTGATGTAGCGACAAGGATAATGGCCCTTAGAGCAGGCGAAATAGATATCATTGTGGGCGCCAATAATATTACTTATGATGCCTTTGCCGAATTTGCCGGTGAACAAAATTTTACAGCCAAAATATCGGACAGCATTATTACAACCAATGCCTTCTTATTGAATACCACAAAAATGCCCTTTGATGATAAAAATGTAAGGCTTGCCGTTCAACACGCAATCGACAAAGAGGTAATTTGTGATCGGATATTATACGGTATTGAAGAAAAAGCGGATGCTTTATTAAGCCCTGAACTACCTTATTGTGATGTGGGTTTAGCACCTTATCGCTATGACCCGGCAAAGGCAAAAGAGCTGCTTGCACAAGCAGGATGGGAGTTGCCGGCTGGTAGTGATATTAGGGAAAAAGCCGGACAACCCTTGGAGGCCGAGCTGTTGTTTAAATCAGGGGTGGGAATGTTTGAGGACCTGGCTCTGGTTATCGCCGGACAGTTAAAAACAGTTGGATTCGAGATTAAGGTAACGGGTGTAGAAGGGATGTCTTGGTTTGACAGAGCGGTTGCAGGTGATTTTACCGTCTTACTCTATGATACATTTGGTATCCCCTGGGATCCGCATGTAACAATCAATACTATGGTCAGTCAAAGTTGGAACCAAGCCGCTCAAGAAGGATTATCGGTAAAACCGGCAATAGAGGCAAGGATAGGGGAATTGTTTACTACAATGGAAGACAATAAAATCCAGGAACATTACGATTATATTTTAAAAACAGTACACGAAGAAGCCTTGTATGTGCCGATTTCTTATACCAAGGAGCTAGTAATTTTTAATAATCAGGTAATTAAAGATTACCGCTTTAACGGACAGCCGGAAAATGTAGATGTGACAGGCATTGTGCCGAATGGAGGAGGGTAAAAAATGGGGGCGGTCTTAAAGGTTTTGCCTATGCCAAAGATTATAAGAATAAACTATACCTCCTACTAATTGCAGTGATTTTAGACTGAATGAGGTAGAAAAAAGAGGCTAATTGGATATAGAATATAAGATAATAACTGGAGGTAGTTGAATTATGAGCAATAGACAAGAATTATTGGAGATGAGTTTGGGGAAGGTATTTATGAAATTGGCCTTACCGGCAATGATCGGTATGATGTCAGTAGGTCTTTATAATATGGCAGATGCCATATTTGTCGGTCAACTTGTCTCTCCGGAAGGGGTAGGTGCTATAGTTGTAGCATTTAATATCGTATCCTTAAATATGGCCTTGGCCATGTTGTTTGCTACCGGTGTAATGTCGGTTTTATCCCGAGCAATCGGGGAAAAAGATGAAAAAACTATTAATAAACTATTTGGTAATGTAGTACTGGGTGTTTCTTTTTTATCCCTTTTATTAACGATCATAGTTTATAATTGGGCCGGTCCGTTGCTCCGTTTTGTTGGTGCCGATGGAGAAATACTGGCTCTGGGGACAAAGTACTTAAAAATGATCTCCTTAGGTTTTGTCTTTTCAGGACTGGGTCCGGCATTAAATTTTTTAATCCGTGGTGAAGGGCAGATGAAATCTGCCATGAAAATTATTATTTCCGGTATGCTGATAAATCTTGCATTAAACCCGATTCTAATCAAAGGATTTAACATGGGAATACAGGGAGCTGCTTTAGCAACAATCATTTCGCAAAGCATTGTTTTAATTGGCAACGTAATCTATTTCAAATCCGGTAAAAGTATCATTAAGATAACCAAGAAAAGCTTTAAAATGTCTTTCGATATGATGCCAAAGATATTAAGCGTTGGATTTTCCGGCATGGTCATGCAAATAATGCCTGCCATTCAGATGGCTTTAATGTTTAGGGTATTATTTTCTTACGGCGGGGAAAATAGTGTTAT
>JAKSCG010000051.1 GCA_022360715.1 Halanaerobiales bacterium | reverse complement strand
TGTTTTTGTTTAAAAGGCATCTAGCCTTGCTCTATCTATACTAACTATCACTTTTTTCTTTTTATAAGTATCATTATTTGTTGATTCACGATCTTGTACTTTGTACTTTATTGGAGTCGTTATTGCGAGAAGCTTTAATACTTCTTCCAACGGTTCGTCGATAAAGGTTGCCCTAAAAGAATAGTTGAGCAACTCCGGATCTTTAATCTCAATTTCAATGTTATACCATCTCTCCAATCGGTTGGCTGCCTTTTGCATTTCTTCATTGCGAAATGTCAGTTTCCCTTCTATCCATGAAACATATTGTGAGACTTCCACTCGATTCTTATTGTAACGCTTTGTTTGCGTATTTAAAATCAAATTTTGGTTAGGTTGAAGGGTTTCCAGTTTATCACCCTGATTGGAGTAGACTTCTACTTTCCCTTCTTTTAGTATTATTTCTTCAGTGTTCTCATCACCGTAAGCAACTACGTTAAACTGTGTGCCTAACACTTTAGTGGATAAATTGGAAGTATTAACAATAAATGGGCTCTCTTTATCTTTGATTACATCAAAATAAGCTTCACCTTTTAAAATAACAGTCCTGTCTTTAGTAAAATCCAGCGGATATTCCAGAGTTGAGCCATTATTTAAAAACCCTGTGGTTCCATCGGGAAGTACAAATTTTGTACGGACACCAAGCGGACATTGTATTTCAGCGATAGCTACTTCAGAGTTTGGTGTTTTCGACTGAAAATAAAAGACTGTCCCAAAAGTTAGTATTACGGGAATTATCAAGATAGCAGCTATTCGTTGAAATACTGTTAAAAACCGAGTCTTGCTTACTGGATTGTTTTCCAGACGAATTTGATGATAAATTTTATGCAATATATAATCAACATTTTCTTCAGGAAGTGATTCATTTTCATAATCAAACCAATGGTTTTGCATTAATTCCATTAGTTCTTCTCTTTTGGTATTATCAGTTAAAAATGACTTTACATTCAAAAACTCTTTTCGTGTACATCCCCCTCTAAAAAACCGCTGTAATATATTCAGGTCGAAATCCATTTAGTATGATTTGATGCTTTTTGTGTTTCCTGATAGATATACGGGAAAACATCCGAAATCCCCCAATTGAAATAGTAAAAAAAACAAAAAAAAGGACTTATAAACCTTACTATCAACCTCTTAAAAACAGATAAAAAAACAGCATTGTGGATATTTTATTCTCATCCAGACCATTTCTTATGGTTTTAAGTGCTTCCGTAAGGTGTCTTTCCACAGTTTTC
>JAKSCG010000146.1 GCA_022360715.1 Halanaerobiales bacterium | reverse complement strand
CTTGGAACAAATTCAATCTATTCTAAGTTGGAAGAAGAAGAAATGTATGGTCGTGGCTATATGTGGCTAATCAATGCCAGCGATGATATGATTGACGGAAGGAATAAAGGAGTTGCCGGTGAATTGAAAAACTTCACCTCTGATGGTAATGTTGGTTATTTGAACAATTCCTGGAGAGATCACTGGAAAACCATCAAACTTTGTAACGATGTAATTCGCAATATCAAAGCTATGGATGAAGAGGGGGTGGTTTCTTCTAATGTAAGGGATTTTTGTTTAGGACAGGCTTACTTCGTATCTGCTTGGATGTATGTAGAATTGGCATATCATTATGGAGATGAAAAAATGGGTATTCCTATCTTAAATGAAGAAGATCCTACAGATTATTTCAGACCAAGGGAAGCTAATGTTCAGGTTAATTACGATCATGCTCTTGGATTATTGGAAAAAGCTGCGAATTTGCTTCCATATGTTCATGAACTTTCCTCTGAAGACCTGGGAAGACCTCATAAAGATGCAGCCTATGCTTACATGGCTAAGATTTATGTATATACCAAGCAATGGGGTAAAGTTGTTGAAACGTGTGATAAGATTTCCAGCTCTCCTTCTGGCAGAGGACTGATTGATACGGATACCCCTTCTGAAGACTTTAAGAGTGTGTTCAAAATTGAAAACAACGTAAGCAGTGAATACTTATGGTCTGTTGTTTCAAGCGACAAGCGAGGAAGTATGCTTCCAGGAGTTATGCTTGAAAATAAAGCGTGGGGGCGTTACAATGGATGGGGTTACTTCCAGCCAGTAAAAGATCTTGATGATGCATTTGAAACTGGTGACTTCCGTAGAAAAGCAACTTTGATTACAGATGGTGATGTAATTGAAAACTTTTTCGGAGAAGATTTTACCTGGTATCAAACTTCAAATAACCTGACAGGTTTCATGTTCAGCAAATACCTTGATCCATTCCGTAATTCTGACCCGGTAGGAAATACGATCAGTGCTGATGGTGACTATGTTGTAACTGATTTGTGGATTCCACTTATTCGTTATGCTGAAGTTGTACTTTGGAAAGCTGAAGCTAAATTGATGCAAGGACAAAATGCTGATGCTGAGATTAACATGATCCGTGACCGTGCAGGTCTTGCTCCAAAAACTGGAACTACAATGGACGATTTGAAACACGAACGTAGATGTGAGCTTGCCGGAGAGTTAGCTGACAGACATTTTGATTTAGTGAGGTGGGGAGATGCGCAGGCAGCTTATGCACAACCACTGCACGGTTTGAAATATACCTACGATGCAGATAATGTACTCATAAGTACTGAAGAAGTTGAGGTGTGGCCGGCAAGGAACTTTGATCCTTCAATCCATCATGTATGGCCGCTGCCACCTGTTCAGATCGAAAAGAGTAATGGAACTCTGGAGCAAAATCCTGGTTGGTAGTGATTGTTGATTTAATTTTTTTTAAATAGATTCTCTTCAAAGGGAGGCTGTCTTAAAAGTCGATTTATGTTCTGATGAGTTTAGTATTTGAAAAATCTTACAGATACCTACCCGAATACAAAAACCTTTTGAGACAGCCTCAGTTCATTTATCATTTTATTGTCAAAACAACCTTTCAAGGTTTTAAAACCTGAAAGGCCTGGACTCT
>JAKSCG010000169.1 GCA_022360715.1 Halanaerobiales bacterium | reverse complement strand
TGCCTTGGTGGTTAAAAAAGGGGCACCACCAAGGCACCAAGACACCAAGAACTTTGGCCAAAACGTTGTACAACACCCACGGACGCTCGCGCTATGGGGTTTAAGTTGCACAACGACCTCTTAATTTGTTTTAGACCTTAACGGCCGCTGCTCATTGTCAAGAAAATAAGATGACACAAAAAAACTGAAAATAAAGCTTAGATTTGTAATTGTAACTTTGTATATCTGACCCAACAAACACCGTGAAACATTTACTACTATTTTTTATTTTAGCTATTGCTTTCAATGCAAAATCCCAGCAAGTATCCGGAGAACTCAAAAAATGGCATAAGGTAACCATTACCTTTGATGGCCCCGACACAGGTGAACTGGACGAATATAACCCTTTCCTGAACTATCGGCTGAATGTCACCTTCACACACCCCGCATCCGGTAAGGCTTACAAGGTACCGGGCTATTTTGCTGCCGATGGCAATGCCGCCAACACATCCGCCGATTCAGGCAATAAATGGCGGGTTCATTTCACACCTGATGAGACCGGACAATGGACTTACAAAGCCGATTTTAGAAAAGGGCTGTGGGTAGCTGTCAGTGAAAAAAAAGACCCCGGTGAGGGCGGGAAATTTATGGATGGGGCCTCAGGGGACTTTGTTGTAAAAGATTCTGATAAAAATGGCCGTGATTTCAGGTCAAAGGGAAGATTGGAATATGTGGGTGAGCGATATCTGAAATTTGCTGAAACCGGTCAGTACTTCCTCAAAAGCGGGCCTGATGCTCCGGAAAATCTATTGGCTTATGCTGATTTCGACGGTACATTTCATGAAGATGGTCATAAGGACAATTTTGTTAAAACGTGGGAAGCCCATTTAAAAGACTGGAATGAGGGTGACCCAACATGGAAAGAAGGGAAGGGCAAGGCTATTATCGGCGCACTGAACTACCTGGCTGCGGAAGGCATGAATGCATTTTCATTTCTTACCCTTAATATCATGGGAGATGATCAGAATGTCTTTCCATATATCAACTACGATACCTTTGATCGCATGGATGTTTCCAAACTTGACCAGTGGGAGATCTTGTTTGAACATGCCGATAAATTGGGGTTGTTTCTACATTTCAAAACACAAGAGGTGGAAAATCAGGGGCTTCTTGACGGAGGTGGTGTGGGCGTTCAGAGAAAGCTTTATTACAGGGAGCTGATAGCCCGATTCGGTCATCATCTGGCATTGAACTGGAACCTGGGTGAGGAGAATGGCGATTGGGTAAAAAACCACAAAACCCCGCCCCAGTTTAAGTATCAGCGGCTTGCAATGGCACAATTCTTCCATGACCACGACCCTTACCGGCATCACATTGTTATTCATAACGGAAATAAATTTGACGATCTATTGGGCAAGGATTCCAAGTTGACCGGAGTGTCGTTGCAGACGCATCGTGCTGATTTCGCAGCGGTGCATTCGGAGGTTATTAAATGGATCGACAAATCTAAAAAAGCAGGAAAGCCATGGGCCGTTGCCGTGGATGAGCCTGGCGATGCCCAACACTCACTGGTGCCGGACAAGGATGATCCGGAGCATAACCTCGCCAGGCAAAATGCCCTTTGGGGCGCCTTGACAGCCGGGGCCTGGG
>JAKSCG010000058.1 GCA_022360715.1 Halanaerobiales bacterium | reverse complement strand
CTAATTTTATTAGAACTTTATTAATATTTTCTGAAGAATTCCTAACGAAATAACTAAGAGTAACTCATTGCCTGGGAAATTCTTTTATGGACAGCCTCTTCTCCCAACAGCTGCTGAATGGCCCAAAGATCCGGTGAATTACTTCTTCCGGTTATAGCCAACCTGATAACTGTAGTAACATCGGTTATACTTCCTCGATATTTATTCCGATTTTGCTTATAGTCTTTTACTCTCACTGCGTAACCCAGCTTCTGCGTCAGCAGCTTGATCTTTTCAAACCAGGTCTCTTTCTGATCACAGTGGTCATACATCTCCAGGTAAGAGCTTAATATACTTTGGATATCATTAACTTGAATGCTTATAGGATAATCATCTTCCTGCAGATAATATCTGTCATAAACAAATTTAATGAACTCTTTCCCCTGACTCCAGCAATAAATATCCTTTCTCGGCTTTTTCTTGTTCCTCCCAATTGACAAGATGGCGATAGTTTTGTCTTTTTCTGCAGTTATAGTATGGTAGAATTCAGGGTCATATCGTTTAGCCCAGGCAGATAGTAAATCATAAACTCTTTCACCAGACATTTTAGCTATAACCTGCTTACTTATGTCATTTAACTTTACTAAATCAAATAAAGCTCCGGAATTACTCATTTTTGCCGTAGTGAATTCAAATTCCTTTAGGTCTTTATTACCATTTGCCAATCGCCATGGTTCGAAATTGGAGTTTAAAATTGTCATCAAATATTCCCATACTGCTTCCGGCAGATAACCTTGGGAGCGATAATACTCTAAAGACAGCTCCGGATCTTTTCGTTTGGAAAGCTTCCTTTTACTCCCGTTGTCCATTTTCATCAATTGAGCAGTGTGGCAGAACTTGGGAGTTTCCCAGCCAAAAGCCCTAAACAATTCCAGGTGAACCGGCCATGTTGGCAGCCATTCTTCGGCTCGGACAACATGAGTAGTACGCATTAAATGGTCATCAACTACGTGGGCAAAATGATAAGTTGGGATACCATCACTTTTAAGGAGGACAAAATCTT
>JAKSCG010000123.1 GCA_022360715.1 Halanaerobiales bacterium | reverse complement strand
ATGTTCGTGACTGGCATATTGAAAAGAATGACGATTATAGTTTTGAAGGATTCCAGGATACAGGGTATAAAATCTTCTTTTATGCTAAAACGAACCAGCAAATCAGGAACATACAATTAATGCAAGAGGGGAAAAGAAAAGTTTCCCTTGTAGTTTTTGACAGTTCAGGTGATACGCTGGAAGTTAAAATCGGTATTTCCTTTGTTAGCATTGAAAATGCGAGACAGAACCTAAATGAAGAAATTGGCAGCAAAAGTTTTGTTCAAATAAAAAATGAAGCAGAAAGGACATGGGAGAACTTACTCTCAAAAATAGAAGTTTCCGGGGGCACGAATCGTGAGATGGGACTTTTCTACTCATCCTTATACCGGTCTTTTTTGTGGCCGGCCTTACGCAGTGATGTAAATGGCGATTTTACGGATGAAAGTGGTAAAGTGCAAAACAAAGGTTTCATGTATTATACAAAACCATCTCTGTGGGATACTTATCGAAATAAGCTTGTTCTCTTGGGAATGCTTTCACCACACGTAACAAATGATGTGATTCAATCGCTGATTGATCGTGGGGAAATAACCGGCTTTATGCCAACATTCTTCCATGGGGATCATGCTGCACCTTTTATCTCTGGTTCTTATTTGAGAGGGATTAGGGATTACGATATACAAAGTGCCTACGATTTACTTTTAAGAAATGCGACCGTAGAAGGTGGAACAAGACCTTATATATCAGAATATATGGAGAAAGGCTACATATCAACACCCAATATTGAAAAGCCCCATGTTGAGACAAAAGCAAAAGCTGGTGTTACCAAAACACTGGAATATGCATATGATGATTACGCTGTGGCTTTGTTGGCCAAAGGGTTGGGGGATAATGAAAATTATTGGATGTTGATGGACAGGACTTCGAATTACAAAAACCTGTTTGATACGTCAACGGGGCTTATGCGGGGGCGTTTGGCAGATGACAGTTGGGTGAGGCATTTCAATCCACAGTACCCTTATTACGAATACAT
>JAKSCG010000152.1 GCA_022360715.1 Halanaerobiales bacterium | reverse complement strand
TTAGCTATCCGGATCACCTTAAGAGAAAAAGAGCAAGCGGTGGTAGAATCACAGTTAGCTCTGTTAAATGAAAAATTAGCTTTGAGTAGGTTGCTTTCACTAGAACTATTAGGCTATAGGGGGGATCAAAGATGAAATTAGCTGATCTTATCTTCTGGGCCATTCGGCAGGTTAAAACTCGTCTGATCGAATCATTGCTGATCGTTTTAGGAATCGGCCTGGGAATTGCGGTCGTTTGTAGTGTATTGGGATTAAATGATGCTTTTCAGCAGGTTTCTGTTGAATCTGAGCAGTTGTATCGACAGTTTAGTGTGTCTACCGTCGAAGATGCTTATCATCTGGACCGGATAAAGCGAGCCTTAACTTTGTTGGGAGAATCTGGAGAAAGACCAGAAAAACTTAAATTAGAGGACTATTTTAAGTTTAAGGAAGCTGAAATTGAGGGAACCCAATACATCTGGTCTTCTATGTTGTATTGGACAACAGATAATTATTTTCCATCTTCTGAGGGTGTTCCGGAAAATGATCATGCAAGGGAAAGTAATAACAATCTATCAATCTGTAGGGTTACACCGGATGTTTTTTCCATGGCAAAACTGGAGATAATCAGTGGTGATCTTTTTCGGGATTCGGATCTCTTAAATCAATCCCGCGTTGCCGTTCTCGGTAAAAAGATAGCTGAAAAAAGATTTCCAGGTGAAGATCCGATCGGTAAACAGATCCAAATTGAAAGAGAATATTTTACAATAATTGGAGTCGTCGAAACCCAGTTAGATGTGGAAAAATCCCTTTATATTTTTGGTCTAGGGCAAACAGATAATCTAGATTATCTTATCTATCTTCCTTTAGCTGAGGGTAGACTCATGGAAATACATTTCCTCGCTGAGCAAGATGCTAATATTGCAGATTACTATGCTCGGTTAAAGGATTTTGCTTATCGCCACTATAAAGATCGCTTGTCAGTTACGGGGTTATTTATCTATCGACAACAAGGTCAAAGGCAGGCTATGAGAAGAACTATCGTTATCCTGGCAATTATTGCTTTATTGATAGCTGCTATCAATATCTTAAATCTGATGTTAGCACGAGTCTGGCGTCGGTATAAACATATTGGTATTTCAGTTGCTGTTGGCGCTAGCAAGCGAAATATTTTTTGCTTATTTATCGGCGAAGCGATTATTTTAGGCATTTTGGGGAGTATTATCGGGATTTTACTCTCCTTTGGAGCAACTTATCTGTTGGAAGCTTTAATTAAACAACCAGTACAGCTCTCGCTATCGAATAGCTTGATCGGGATAGGTGTAGCTTTTGTCACCAGCCTTCTTTTTGGCTTTTACCCAGCTAGCCAGGCGGCAAAGATTGATCCTGTTGATGCCTTACGAGTGGATTAAAAAGGAGGGGAAGAGGATGATACATGCTTTTGGATTTGCCTTTAAGATGATGAAAAAACGCCCCTTACGGATGTCTTTGACTCTTTTACAGGTTGCTGCCGGGGGAGCTTTAATCATAATTGTCCTGAGTTTGGTTTTTGCCATTATCGGTGATCAGGCCGAAGATGAGCAGCAACTGACGATAGAGTCGCTTACCGAGGTGGTTGTAGGTAACAATTCTTATCATACGGTAAATGCAATTTTTAGTGATGAAATCGTTAGTGCTTTTAAAAATGAGACCAATTATCTGGAGTATTTGACAGTTTATGAGTCCTCGTATAAAGGGGTGATTGAGTATGATAATTTGGTTTATATATATCATCGGTTGTTGGGAGTTAGTCCGGCATATCGAGAGATGATCGATTTAGAGATTGTTGAGGGGGATTTTTTCACTCAAACTGATCTGGACGGACAGAATAAGGTTATGGTCATCTCCAAAGAAGCAAATCAACAGCTCTTTGGTTCGGAGAGTGGTGTTGGGCGGACGATTGGTCATTCTTTGCAAGTGCAAGAGACCGAGGGGCTTGAGGAATGGAAAATAATTGGTATCTACTTTCCCAAAGAACAATCCGCTTATTTTCATGGATTACCTCATTTTATTGTGCCATATAGTCAACTAAGGGTTAGCCCGTATCGGACTTTAATGGCCACCGTAAAACCAGGGAAGTTGGCAGAAGCTAAGCATGAGCTAGAGATGATCTTTAAACATCAATATCTGGAACAGGGACAAGAAGAGCTCAGTGAGCAGTCAGAGATGCCAGGTCTGACTTTTTCGGAAGATCAGCAGAATATAAAAGAGGGTAGAAAGATGGCGGGTCGGTATTTTGGCCTTGTTATCGGGTCCTTTGCTTTGGTGGCCTTAGTTATCAGTTCAATCGGCATCCTCAGCATGATGTTAGTTAGTATCGTTGAACGTACCAGGGAAATAGGATTGCGACGTAGTCTGGGCGCTTCCAGGCTACAGATCTTAGGTCAGATCTTAGCCGAATCGGTGATGTTATCCTTTGTGGGAGGGCTATTGGGTATTGGCTTAGCTTTTATCTTAGTTAAACCGATCATGAATGAATTAATCTCCACTACATCATTTTTGCGTTTTTTAGGTATAGAAGCTCAGATATTTTTCTATCCAATATTGATCTCGCTGGGTAGTATCGTACTGATTGGATTAATGGCAGGATTGTATCCTGGATTTCAGGCTTCCCGGATTATCCCGGTAGAAGCGATTCGGGAAAATTGATCAAATATCTATTGGTGGTGAGCAAAGATGAAAAATGAACCAATTATTCAAAATCGACCTAAACGTTCACGCAAAAGTAGTCGCAATCGAAACGTGAACCTGATTATCTTTATCCTGGTCTTTCTGGTACTGATTATTGCCGTGCCATATTACTTTTTGGCTCCCAAAAAAGAGACTTTTAAATTACAGAAGTATGAACAGGCTCAGGTCATAACGAGGGATTTTGTCAAGAATGTTAGTGCTTCAGGTACGGTAGTTGCCGACGAAAAAGCGGTGATCAAAAATCGGATTGCCGGAACGGTGGTGGGACTATTTTTAGAGGTAGGCGATCTGGTCAAAAAAGGTGATCTTTTAGTGGAGCTGGCTTCTGACGATGTGGTAGCAGCACTGCGGAAAGCTAAAATTGATTATCAAAAAAAGATCCAAGATGAGAAACGCTTAGCCATGGAACATCAACGTAATATCGATCAGTATGAGCAAGATATCAATCAAGCAGAGATCGATTATCAGAAATTAAAGGCTAAGTTACCAACCTGGGAAAAATTATTTGAGCTGGGTGAAATCTCTAAATTGGCCTTGGCAGAAGAAAAGTCTAAGGTGGAGATGGCCGAAAAAAAGATCGAGCAATTGATAGTTACAAAAAAGTACGCTATTGCCAAGAATCAATTGGAGAAAGAGGGCTTAGCGGAGAGTATCATTAACTTTAAAAAAGAGATCGAAAAGTTAGAGGCTGATTTAGAGTCCTGTAAGATCGCAGCACCAATTGATGGTAAAGTGGTCAATTTATCGGTCAGATTAGGTGAAACCGTTCAGGCGGTTACTCCGCTTGTCGAGCTGATTGATGATCAATCGCTGATTGTCATTGGTCAAGTCTCCCAAAGAGTGATCGATGCAGTAAAGGTAGAGCAAAAGGTGCAGATTAATACCGGAACTAATATTTTTCCTGGTCGAGTAACCCGTATTGCTGAGATAGCTGAAGAAGGCAAGATCGATGTTGAAGTGGAGTTTGAAGAAGTTCCCATCGGGTTAAGGCCTCAGACGACGGCCAATTTAGATATCCAGGTTGGTCTCTTTAAAGATTCTTTAGCTCTGCCGCGGGGTCGGTATCTGAGTAGTGGCATGGAACGTTTTGTTTATCAGATTGAGGGGGATCAGGCTAACAAAGTCGAGGTAACTTTTGGTTTGATTAATGAAAATTATGTCCAGGTGAAGAGTGGCTTAAAAGAAGCAGCTTGGATTATTACTAGCTCTTATGATAATTTTATTCACTTAGAAGAAATAGATATAAACCCAGAAGGAGGGTTTGAAAGTGATTGAATTAAAAGAAGTTCAAAAAGAGTATCAGATGGGTGAGGTCCAGGTGCAAGCCTTGAAAAGTTTGGACCTGGAGATTACACGAGGTGAATTTCTCTCGATCATGGGCCCTAGTGGCTCTGGTAAATCTACCTTACTTCATATACTGGGGGGATTAGATCTGCCTTCTGCCGGGGAATACTTTTTGGAAGAGGTGGAGATCAGCGAGTTGAGCGATCGGGAGTTGTCCCGGATCAGGAACCATCACTTCGGTTTTGTCTTCCAGAGCTATAACCTCTTTCCCGAGTTAACCGCTCTGGAGAATGTGACAGTGCCTTTACTCTATGCTAAAAAGCCGGCCAAAGAAAGAAATGCGCGCGCGACTGAACTATTAACATCTTTAGGGATGGGCCAGCGCTTAAAGCATTATCCCGGTCAGTTATCTGGGGGTGAACAACAGCGAGTGGCAGTTGCGCGAGCTCTGGCTAATGATCCTACCCTGTTATTAGCTGATGAACCAACCGGTAATTTGGCGACTAATCAAGGCCAAGAGATCATGAAGATCTTTGAACAGCTCCATAAAGAAGGAGTGACGATTGTCTTGGTAACCCATGATCCTGTAGTAGGAGCATATGGTAAGCGATTAGTTGGATTAAGAGACGGTCATCTGGTGGTCGATCGGCCAATTGAGCGAGGGCAACCGATAGATCTCCTGGAGATTGTCCAGGAAGCCGGTTAAAATGATCAGCCCCGCTAGCTTCAAGCAGCTAGCGGGGCTTTTGATGTTTCAATAGATTTAGGCCGGTTGTTTTTTCTCCACCCTATCCCAGCAACATTTTTAGCATCCTGGCGGAGATGCCCGGTAATTCCGGTTGCGGGTCGAGCAGAGCCAGCAGGGTGAGAGCGTTGGAGAAGACAAACAGGGTTGTAGCCGTCTGCTCAACTGACATGGGAAGCTCTGCACCGGTTGCGGCGATCCGCTTTTCGAGGCAACTGGTATAGTAGTCCTGGGCCAGACGAATGCGTTCGGTCAGTTTTGTGCGGATGGTCTCATTCCGCATGGCATGGGCAAAAAACTCCACCGTCAGGGCGGCCCAGTCACGGTCATCCTCAAGTTCTGTATAAAAATTTTCGGTAATTTTATCACTGACTGTTCCGAAAGAAACCCCGGAGATGATTAATTCTTCAAGCTCGCTATCGCCTGTGGAGAGATTGTTGTCCAACAAGGCGAGGTAGAGGTCTTCTTTGCCGGAAAAATTGGCATAGACCGCCCCTTTGGTGTATCCGGCAGCCTCGGCCACCATGTCAAGACTGGTACCATGATAGCCGTAACGGGCAAAGACAACTCGGGCAGCTTTCAGCAGCTCTTCCCTGGTTCGAGCCTTGGCTTCGGCGCGGCTCAAGCGTGGTTTTTTTGGTATTTCTTTCATGTCAAACCTCCATTATTTTGCTATTGACATACTATATAGAATTAATATACTATATAGTATGTGTGATTCTCGTAAGTATTTAAACACTAATAAGTATATCAAAAAAATGTCAGGAGGGAAAGTCCTAATGATTGAAATTACCAATCTGACCAAGCGGTACAAAAATGGCTGTGTAGCTAATCAGGGGATTTCACTGAAGATAGCCCCGGGAGAGATTTTCGGTCTGCTCGGACCCAACGGCGCCGGGAAAACCACTTTGGTCAACCAGTTAATCGGGTTGTTGAAACCAAGTGCAGGTACGATTACCATTGACGGGGTGGACGTGGTAGCAGACCCGGGCGCATCCAGACGGCTTTGTTCCTTTCAGCCCCAAAGCCAGATCCCCATTGAGGGGCTTACACCCCTGGAAGCTATTGAGCTAACCGGACGGATCCGGGGCATGAACAAAAAAGCTGCCCGGCTCCGGGCCAAAAGTCTGATCGAAAGACTACAGCTTGAGCAATGGGCCAAAGTCCACGGGGAGAATCTCTCCGGTGGCATCCGGCGGCTGACCGCTTTTTGCATGACCTGTGTGGCACCGGCCAAAGCCGTGGTACTGGATGAGCCGACCAACGATGTTGATCCACAGCGTCGGCGTCTTTTATGGAAAGAGATAAAAAACATTGCCGCGGAGGGCAGTACGATCATCCTGGTAACCCATAATGTCCTGGAAGCAGAACGTTCTACCGACCGACTGGCCATTATCCACAAAGCCCGCTTGATCCGGCAGGGAACCCCCGCCTCTTTTCGGGATAGCGAGGAAGAGGATATGATCCTTGAGCTGATCCTGGAACCGGGTAAAAACCCGGGAAGTATATTGCGGGAGGAAGCCAACGCAATAAGGAGCGGACGACGTATTTTCTGTCCGGTCAAGATCGGGGAAGTAGTCGAGCGGGTGCGTTGGGCTAATCAGCTTAAGAAGGACCAACTGATCGAGGAATTTTCAATCAATCCGCCCAGCCTGGAGGAATCTTATTTACAGATTATCGCCAACGGTGGAGACAATAACGGAATAGTCGCCAATAATACCCAGGAGGAGAAATAATGCGTACCTATATCAGACCGTACTTTTTATTATTGAAATGGCAATTGCTTCGGCTCAGGGTGATCATTCCGATGTTCGCAGTGATCCAAATAATGATCGGGGTCGGTTATATTGTGGGGCTTGGCTTTATTGCCCCGGAGGTCGACCGGCCGACCGCCCTTTTTTTCGTAACCGGGTCCCCAACACTTATTTCGCTCATGGTGGGGATGGTGCTGGTACCGCAGTTGATTGCTGAAGACAAGAGTGCGGGGAGCCTGACCTATATCTGGTCTCTCCCTATTTCCCGGATAACCTATCTGTTCGCCGATCTCACCGTCTGGGTTTTTTCAACGCTGCCGGGTGTCGCCCTGGCTCTTATTGTGGGGAGTCGGTATTACGGATTTTCTCTTTCCGTTAGCTGGATGATCGTGCCGGCAATGCTTCTGGTCAGTATTACGGCAAGCTGCCTGGGTTATGCCATCGCCCATTTTATAACAAAGCCGCAGATCATTTCACTGATTACCCAACTTCTCGTCTTTGGG
Source organism: Halanaerobiales bacterium (assembly GCA_022360715.1). GTDB lineage: Bacteria > Bacillota > Halanaerobiia > Halanaerobiales > DTU029 > JAKSCG01. The sequence continues at coordinate 42,739 of JAKSCG010000152.1, read as the reverse complement.
CTTTTTTTGTTTTCACCGATTAATTATCCTTTGGAACGCCTGCCCAACTGGCTACAGCGAGTGCACACCATCCTTCCCTTTACCTACATGGCCGATCTGGTACGAGGCTCGTTAACCCAATATGAAATCACCTTTCCTGAGAAGGCCTTGCTGATCGTGAGCAGCTGGATGGTGGTGAGTTTCGTTTCCGTCTCGGTAGTCTTGCAGAGAAGAAAATAATAAAAAAGCAGGATTTTTGGTAAGAACCGAGAAGTACAGCCCATAAGAACGAGTGAGGGGGCTGAGTAATCATGATTCTGGTATACGGTGATATTAACCTGGATATCTTGGTTCAGGCGGACGGACCCAAACAATATGGCAGTGATGTGACCGGGCAGATAGCCCTGCGTGGCGGGGGTTCAGCAGCTAACTTTGCGGCCTGGGCTTCTTTTTTGGGCGAAAGAACCACCTTTATCGGAAGAATCGGTAATGACCCGGCCGGTTTATATTTAAAAGAAAATTTGCAGTACTGGGGGGTTAATTCTGCTTTAGAGATCGACCAGCACCGCTCTACCGGTAAAATACTTCTTTTTATTGATGTCCGTGGAGAGAGGACGATGATCACGGAGCGAGGCACCAATTTATTCCTGTCTGCGGCGCAATTAGCGGGAGTAAATTGGCAGGGAATTAGCCATATCCATATCACCGGTTACAGTCTTTTTGCCAGTACAATCCTGGTCGAAACGACATTAAAGGCCCTGGAGTTGGCCCGGGAATTGGGTCTTTCCGTTTCGTTCGATCCCTCTTCTTATGCTTTATTAAAAGAATTTGGTCCGGAAAGGTTTTTCCGGATAACGGCCGATACTGAGCTATTTTTTCCTAATCTGGATGAGGGGATGGCTTTGACCGGTTTAATTAAACCGGAGGCTATCGTTACTAACTTATTGCCTTATTATAGCATTGTCGTACTAAAACTGGGTCCGGCCGGGTGTTTAATTGGCCGGCCCGGCCAACTAACTCGAGTAGCTAATCGGCAGATAATCGAGAATCCGGATACAACCGGGGCCGGGGATGCTTTTGCCGCTGCTTTTGTCTGCCAATATTTAAAAGACCGGAACAACTTACTTAAAGCGGGACAGGAGGCTAATCGTGTTGCCCGGCAGTGTCTCCAAATCAAAGGGGGACGGCCGCCGTTTAAAAATAATCAAAGTGAGGATAAATAAAAAAGAATAAAGAGGGGATGATATAACAATAAGTTATTTAAATAGCTACTAGAAAATAGAGGAGTTTCCCGATGATCCTACTGATTGTGACGGTCATTGCCATTGTTGCTTTAGAACTGCCGGGTTTAGTGAAGGAAAAAAATATCAATAGTATCATCTTTTTTTCTTTTTTATTATTAGTTGGATCAATGATCTCCTTAGTAATAATCCTGGATCTACCGCTTAAAAGTCCCGGGTTATTGTTGATTGAAGGGACGCAAAAATATTTACCCTGGTTTTATCAGTTTATGGAGCTAAATTAAAGTTGGTGAGCTAAATTTGTCAATCATTAAAAGCCTGAGGAGACTAATCCGGAGAAATAAAAATTCCCGGCAAGAGCAGCTACCTCATTGCGATACCTTTACTCAATGGCAGGATGAAAAGATAAAAAAATCCTATTCAGCTAATATCAAATTAATTAAAAAAGTTTTTGAAAACTGTGATGATATGGTTTTTCGGGAAGTTATATTAGCGGGAGATAAGCGCCTGGCTTTATTTTATATTGAGGGGTTGACTGATCGGGATAGTATTTCCAGCGGTATCCTCCATCCCTTGTTACTGGAACTCAATAAACTGAATATTCAACCGGAATATGCTGCCCTGAAAGACCGGCTAATTACCGAAGGAGAAGTATCTGAAGTAAAGGGGTTTGCCCCGGCAATTCGTGCTATTCTTTCCGGTGATGTCGTCCTTTTACTGGAAGGAGCGAGCCGGGGGATTGTGGTTTCTCTAAGGGCCTGGGAAGCGAGAAATGTTGAAGAACCGATGACTGAGTCCGTGATCAGGGGTTCCCGGGAAGGTTTTACCGAAACCCTGCGAATTAATACTTCGTTATTGCGGAGGAGGATAATTAGCCCTAACTTGAAGATTGAATCAATGGTCTTAGGTCACTACAGCAATACTGACCTAGCCATTTGCTACATACAGGACCTGGTTGATCCGGGAATTCTGGCCGAGGTTAAGAAACGTCTTGAGCGGATCGATTTGGAGGGAGTCCTGGATTCCGGTTATATTGAGGAGTTAATCGAGGATAACCCTTATTCGATCTTTCCTTCATTTATCTCGACCGAAAGACCGGATAAAGTTGCCGGAGCGTTGTTGGAGGGTAGAATAAGCATTATCGTTAATAATTCACCCTTTGCCCTGATCTTACCGGTAGTCTTTGCCATGTTTTTCGCTTCACCGGAGGATTATTATTCCCGCTTTATGATCTCCAGTATTAAGCGGTTTTTAAGGTATATCTCCTTTTTTCTCTCCCTGGCCAGTCCGGCTTTTTATGTCGCCATCACCACCTATCATCATGATATGATTCCAACCCCACTGCTGATCAGCCTTTCGGCCCAACGGGAAGGAGTTCCCTTTCCGGCCAGTCTGGAAGCCCTCTTAATGACAATTGTTTTTGAAATCTTACTGGAGGCGGGGTTAAGAATGCCTCGCCCCTACGGGCAAGCGATCAGTATCGTCGGTGCCCTGATCATTGGTGAAGGAGCGGTAAATGCCGGTCTTGTTTCGGCAGCTATGGTAATCGTAATTGCGATAACGGCGATCGCTTCCTTAACCTTCCCCAATCCCAATATAGCGGACGGAATTACCAAATTTAGATTTGTTCTGTTGTTTTTGGCTTCTATTGCCGGACTTTACGGGATTGTCATGGGCTTATTCTTCTTACTAACCTATCTGAATTCTTTACGGAGTTTCGGCATCCCATTTCTCAGCCCGGCTGCCCCATATAGTAAAAACCTCTTTAAAGATACACTGATTAGAATGCCCTGGTGGCAATTAAATCAGCGGCGATCGGTCAATCAGCCAATTAATAGTGAAGGACGCGAGCAGAAGACCAAACCTGAGCCGGGGAGAGGAGGAGGAGCCGATCAAGGTTAAATTAGCGATTATTTCATTCTTGCTGATAATACTTTTCTTTTTGACTACCGGGTGTTGGGACAGGACTGAGATTAATACCCTGGGAATTGTTGATAGCTTTGCCGTTGATAAAAAGGGGGAGTTATATGAGGTAATTATTGAACTGATTAATCCCAGTGGACTGGCCCGCCAGGAAGGAGGAGCACAGAAAAAGACCGTGATCCAGAACGCAACCGGAACAACAATCTTTGCCGCCGTGCGGAATCTAAACTTTTTTCTAACCAGGAAGCCGTATATTTCCCATAACCGGGTCTTTATTGTCGGAGAAGAGCTGGCCCGGGATAGTATTGGCGAGGCAATTGATTTTGCCCGCCGGGACCCGGAGGTAAGAAGAACGGTATTTGTCATCCTGGCCCGGGGTGATATCAGGGAGATCTTTCAGACCAGGGGACGGCTGGAAAAGACGATCGGGATGCAGATTACTAAGATCATAGCTGACCACTGGACTACCAGTTACTTGCCGATGATTGACCTTAATGATTTCAGTAGTGCCATGTCTTCCAGTACGGCTAGTCCCTATATGCCGGTTGTCTATGCCATTGATAACCCGCTCACTGAAAAACCGGAGATTACTACCGAAAAGGATAAGGTGATCAAAATAGAAGGGCTGGCCGTTTTTAGCGGTGATCAGCTGAAGGGCTATTTAAACCGGGCTGAAACCAGAGGGGTACTCTGGTTAAATGGCGATGTGAAAAGTGGGATAATTTCCTTAAATAGCCAAACTGAGCACAATCCGGGCAGAGATGATACCAGTATAGAATTAAAAAGACAACAAACAGAGATCGTTCCCCTAATCCAAGGAGGAAAATATTCGATTACGGCAAAAATCAAGGCGGTGGGGAATGTTGGTTGTTATATCGGCAACTTGAACCTAACCGACCCCAAAGCAATAGCTGAATTAGAGCGGCTTACTGAGGAAAAGATCAAAGAAGAAATAATGATGGCTTTAAATAAGGCACTCGGGCAGTACAGAACAGATATTTTTAATTTTGGCGCTCAATTTATGATTAAATACCCGGAGCAACAGGCCTTAATTGAAAAAAACTGGCCGGAAATATTAGAAGTCCTGGCGGTAAATCTGGAGGTGGATTTTCAGATCGAGAAGATCGGGATGGTCGGGACAAGCAAGTAACCTGGTTAATAAGTGGTCAGGATCAATCCCCCCGCCTATTTGATCGCTGCCTTAATCTTTCCGCTGATCAAGATCAGCAAAGGGATTATTATTGACGGAATAAAAGAGAGGGGAAACCAGATAATATTAGCAATCAGCACAGATTGGTCGATGCTGGATAAGACCAGTTCCGAAAAAGCTGCTAAGATTAAGCCAAACGGGAGGATAAAGGGTTGATAATTATCCAGCTGAAAAAATTCAGTAAAGGAAACAGTAGTAACATAATATAGGATCAGTATTTTAACATATGATGATGACAACCAGATCGGCAGCATGACCGACTCTAACCTTTCTACGAAATCACCGAACTGGATTAAGCGAACGGCATTAAAGACCGGAAACGGCATATTGGCTGCTTCGGTAGCACCGAAAGCCCCGACTGCTACTAATGGTCGAAAAAAAAGTAGTCCTCCCCCGATGAAGAGAGCAGTAGACAGTCCTTTAAAAAGCCGGTCCGACCGGGATTGATTGATTAGTGGCAGTAAGAAGAGTAAAAAGACCGAATCGAGGACCGGAAAACCGATCAGGGGGATAGCTCCCTTGACTGCCGGCAGGATACTGGGAGGGAAGAACGGTTTTAAGTTATCATAATTTATGACCGTAATCATGATCGGCACAAGTAGGGTCAGCAAGATGAAGATAAGGTAAGGTACGATTATTTCACAATTTCTGGCGATCACCTCTACTCCCTTTTTAACTCCATAGGCAGTGGTAAGGACTAAGGTCACACTGAAGAAAATCAGCGGTGTTTCTTCATAAATATAAGTGGTGATCATCAGCCCCATTTCCTTAATAACCAGACCGGCATCGAGAAATAGGTATAAGATTAAAGGTAAGATAATAATTCTGCCCCAGAAGGCCCCAAAGAGACTGAGGCAGTATTTGACCAATGATTGCCCCTTCATAAGCTTGACAAATTTACTCAGCAAGAAGAAATAAAGTAAGCCGAAGAAGATGGAAATAATATTGGAGAGCCAGGCGTGATGCCCGGCATAGGCAATGGCCGGGCCAAAGATCATTGCATCTCCCAGGATATATCCGATCATAATCAAGGTTAACTGTCGGGTTGATATTTTTTCTTTTTCAATAATCATCACCAATCCTTTTTTCAAACAGGGTTTGTATCAATTATAATATCTCCCAAAAGTAATATTATACGGTTAATCCGTGCCAAGACTATTTTGTCGCTGCCTTGATCTTTCCGGTGATAAAGAGCAGCAGGGGGATAATTAGTGCCGGGATTAGCGAGAGGGGAAACCAGACAATCTTGGTTATGATCAGAATTTGCTCGGTACTAACTAAAACCAGTTCGGAAAAAGCAGCCAGGATTAAGCCCAATGGAAAAATAAAGGGCTGATAGTCCTTCAGCCCAAAAAATTCGGTGAGTGAGACGGTAGTGATATAATACAAAATTAGTACTTTAACATAGGAAGAAGTGATCGAGATTGGCAGAGTAACTGATTCTAACCTTTCAACAAAATCACCGAATTGGATTAAGCGAACGGCATTAATGATCGGAAAGGTCATATTGCTGGCTTCGGTAGGACCAAAAGCCCCGGCAACTATTAACGGTCTGAGGGTTAAAAACCCTCCCCCCAGTAAAAGGGCAGCGGCTAATCCTCGATAGATCAAGCCCGGCTTTGGCTTATTAATTAGCGGGAGCAGGAAGAGTAAAAAAACCGAATCAAGTATCGGAAAAGCAATAATGGGGAGCACCCCCCGGAAAACCGGAATTACACGGGTGGGAAAGAATGGTTTTAAGTTATCATAATTGATAATATTAAAGGTAATCATCAACAATAACAAGCTCAGAATAAAGATCAGATAAGGTACTACTATTTCACAATTACGGGCAATTACCTCGACTCCTTTTTTGAGACCATAAGCGGTAGTAAGAATAACCAAGATACTCAAAAAAATAAGCGGTGTTTCTTCATAAATGAAAGTTGTCAGCATCAGCCCCATCCCTTTGAGAACCAGACTGACATCGAGAAATAGGTATAAGATTAACGGCAAAATAATGATTCTGCCCCAGAAGGCCCCAAAAAGGCCGAGGCAATAACCCACCAGTGATTTCCCTTTGAGCAGCTCGGCAAACTTACTGAGGAAGAAGAAATAGGCTAAGCCAAAAAAGATGGCCATAATATTGGAAAGCCAGCCAAATTGTCCGGCATATCTAATTGACGGGACATAGATCACTGAGTTCCCCAGAATAGCTCCCAGCATAATCAGTGATAGTTGTCGGGTTGATATTTTATATTTTTCGATGATTATAACCAATCCTTTTTTCGGAACTGCTCTTGTATCAATTATAATATCTCAAAAAAAAGTATTTATACGGCAGTTAAACTCCTTCCCACGGCTGATCGAAAAAATCGGCCTTTTGCCGTAGTTATATCTACATATCCGGTCGGATTGATCATGGGCCGGTTAATGATAAGATCAAGATAAGCTTTTTTAAAGCTGGGAAGATAGTTAAGCAGGAGGGGGAGCAATCAATGAAAAGTGTAATTAAGGTCAGTGATTTTCAGAAAAACTATGGTCAGCTCCGGGCAGTAAAGGGGATTAGTTTTGAAGTAGCACCGGGCGAAATTTTTGGACTCCTCGGCCCCAATGGTGCCGGAAAGACCAGTATCCTTGAGTGCCTGGAGGGGTTACGAATACCGAATGGCGGTTCAATTGAGGTCTTGGGTTTGAACCCGGTCGGCCAGGCTGAACAGTTGTATAATCAGCTCGGGGTGCAGTTGCAAAGTGCGGGCCTGCCTGATAGTATGCAGGTTGATGAGGCCATGAAGTTTTTTTGCGCCTATCACCGGGTAGCCCCGCGTTATGACCTGCTTGATCGTTTAGGTCTGACTGCCAAAAGGAAGGACCAGTATTTTCAGCTTTCCCTGGGTCAACAACGTCGGCTGCTCCTGGCTCTGGCCGTTGCCCATAATCCGGCGGTGCTCTTGCTGGATGAGCCAACAGCCGGGCTGGATGTTGCGGCCCGGGTGGAACTGCATCAAATGGTGCGGGAGATGCAAGCGGTCGGTACGACGATTATTCTGGCTACCCATGATATGGCCGAAGCGGAAGAACTGGCCGACCGGGTGGCGATTTTACTGGAGGGAGAGATAGTAGCTACCGGTACCCCCCTTGAACTAACGGCTACCGGTGCCGGTCTGACCAAAGTCTCGGTCCGGACCGAAACGGCCTGCCTATCGGATACCGGTCGGACCTGGCCGGGGGTCAAGCAGCATATTAGCAAAGGTGAGTATAATATTTTTTATAGTAGTGATATCGCGCCTACCCTTTCGGCAGTGATCGGTTACATTGACGCCCAACAGGATAGCTTAATTGATTTGCGGGTAGAACGTCCTTCGCTGGAAGACCGCTTTCTGGAAATTACCAATACAGGGGGTAGTAAGTAATGACTGCATTTGTTAATCATTTTTTATTTGAATTTAAGACTGGCATCCGTAATAAGAGTTTGTTGTTAATGAACTATTTATTTCCGTTCGGTTTTTACGTAATGCTCGGCTTGTTGATGACCGGGATCGCTCCTTTTTATCGTGAGGGGATGGTTTCGTCGATGGTGACTTTTGCGATTATGGCCGCGACCTTGTTGGGATTGCCGGACCCGTTGGTAACAGCCCGGGAAGCCGGAATTTTTCGCAACTATAAGATTAACGGGATACCAGCCCGTTCGATCTTAATGATCCCGGTTTTGACCACTATTTTTCATCTGTTGATCATCGCAGTTGTGATCACCGGGACAGCTCCCCTTTTTTTTGCCGCACCATTACCGGTAAATTGGCCAGTTTTCTTTTTGATCTTCGTGCTGACCGCTTTTGCCTGTTCCGGGCTCGGGGTCTTGATCGGGGTAATTTCCTCCAGTTCACGGATGACGGTGTTATGGTCACAGATTATTTTTGTGCCGTCGATGATGTTGGGTGGGTTAGTAATGCCGCTGGAGATGCTACCGGAAGTAATGCGTAGAATCGCCCAATTATTACCGGCAACTCATGCGATCAATGCCTTCCGGGGGTTGACCCAACAGCTGGGCGTTGACTTTAGTCCGATTGCTTCAATGCTGATTCTGTTGACCGGGGGTTTAATCGCTTTTGCGCTGGCTCACTATCTCTTTAGCTGGGATCAACGTAACCCGGCAACTAAGCAGCGCTATTTAGCAATACTGGCCCTGCTCCCTTATCTGATCGGAGTATTCGTTTTGTCGTAAGAATAAGATCATCAGCTGGCGGTCAAAGGGGTCTTTTGTGATATAATAGAGAGAGAAGTTGAAGGATAGTAATAAAAAAGGGAGCGATAGTATGACTGAACAGCTGGTCCGATTGATGATCGTTGATGATCACCCCTTTTTCCGCCAGGGAGTCAGCTTATTCCTGGATGGGGTTGAGTGGGTGGATTTGGTTGGTGAAGCCGATAACGGAAAAAAAGCCCTCGATATTTTGCATCAGCAACCGGTCGATCTGGTTTTAATGGATTTGCAGATGCCGGAGATAGACGGCATTGAAACGACCAAGCAGGTCCTGGAAGAATGGCCGACGGTAAAGGTGCTGGTCTTAACCAGCTTTAACAGCTGGGATCAGGTTTATCAGGCCCTGCAAGCCGGGGCAAGTGGCTATCTGCTTAAAAATGCCAAACCAGAGCAATTGCTCGCTGCGATCAGGGCAGCTGTTGCCGGTGGAAGTTATTTGGGGACACAGCTTGCCCGTGAACTCCTGGAAAGGGTAACGCGTGATCCGGATGAAGAGAGTCAGGGATTATCACCCTTGACCGAGCGGGAAGTTGATGTGCTGAAATTAATCGGTCGGGGACTGGGGAATAAAGAGATTGCCGGAGAATTGTTCCTGAGTGTTAAGACGGTTAAGACCCATACCGCCAATATATTTGCCAAGCTGGAACTAAGCAATAGAACTCAAGCAGCGATCTATGCTATTCGTCACGGACTGGTTTAGGGGGGAATAATGAATAAAAATAGATGGAAAGAAACAGTCCGGAACGGGATTGCTTTAATTTCCGAGAAAAACAGCTATTTTAAAAGCTTGCTGCTCAGTTCGTTATTAGGCTTTTCTTTTGGGATAATCGTACTGACTCTGGTTTTCATGGGTGGGGAAAGACCGACATTGTTCCTCTTTACAATCCCTATTTTTTGCGGAGTTTTATCAGGATTAGCCGGGATGAGTGGTGATTTCCTCGATCGGCAGTTGTTGAAACGGGGAATAGAAGGCCCGCTAAAACGCCGCTTGCTCAGCTTTGGGAGCAGCCTGTTGCTGGTTGTAGTAATCATGGTTTTTTTAAATAGCAATGTTGTAGGCCTTTTCTATGCCGGGCCGGATAGAATGCTTTGGGGTATTTTGGGGGGAGCTATCTTTGGGGTGGTAGTTGTTGTAGTGGAGTATAATTACTGGAAACTAAAGCAGAAGATGTTGATACTGGAATTAGAAAACAAGTACCTGGAAGAACTGGCCAGCAAGGATATGATCCTGAAAGAAGCCACTAAAAATCTGGTCTTGACCCGGGAAAGAAATAGGATGGCCCGGGAACTCCATGACTCAATTTGCCAGGGGATGCACGGGATAATCTACTGTATCAGTTCATTACGCCAGCAGTTAAAGCGGAGCGAGGGGCAGGAAAATAAGCTGATTGAGATTATCGATCAATTGGAAAAAACGGCGGAAGGGAGCATGGCTGAACTCCGTTCAATGATCGAAGAGTTAAAACCGGTTTTACTGGAAAAAAATAGTCTGGGAGAAGCCCTCTATAACCACTGTCAATTGTTTTCCCGCCGTCAGCAAATTCCGGTTGAGCTGGAGTTGTCCGAGATCGAATTTCTTTCCCCGGAGCAGGAATTTGCTATTTTTCGAATAATCCAGGAAGCCCTGGCCAATGTGCAAAAACATGCTCAGGCCAGCCGGATCGATATAACCTTATACCGGGAAGTGATAAGTGAGCGGAAGACCCGGGCAGTTTTGATGATTAAAGATAATGGCCGGGGTTTTGATCCGAAGCAAGTATTAAAGGGGAATGGTCTGGACAATATGGCGCTGCGGAGTCAAGAAAACGGGGGAATTTTTGATTTGTTTGCTGCCCCGGGTAAAGGGACAGTGATTAGAGTCATTTTTAAAGGATAAGTCTCCTTTGTTTTAAATTTCCAGGGTGAGCAGTAGACCATATATTTTCTCAAAAAGTAGGCCGGCCACAAACCAGGCCGGGGCATAATCCAGCCGAATGAAACCATGAATAGCATAAGGGGTTTGCGTGTAATCCCAGGGACAGATTTTAATCGTATTCCTGAGCAGCCAACCGGCAACATATTCGATCAAATAAATTGCTGTGGTATAGACACCTCCCCGTATAAGAATTGGCCACTCTTTGATCAAATGATGGATCGGTTCTAATAAAATAGCCATACCATAGATTGGAAACATCCACAGATAGGTCCACCCCCTTAGTTTACGATCACCGCGCAAGAGCGAACCCAGTCCGGTCCAGAATATTTCAGTACACCATCCGATTAAACCATAAATAAAAAATCGAGTAATCATGTTGCTAGTTTTTGTTAAATTGACGAATTTTATTAGTGTTAATAAGGAATAATTAATTGGTCTTTGAAATTTTTTTTAATTATTGTATGCAATTCTTTTTCAGCAAAGGGTTTAGTTAACCAAACTTTGGCTCCAAGTGATTGGGTTTCCGCGAGCATTGGGTCCTGGTTGAGCGAGCTGCAGATAATAACATTAGCTTTTTGATCATATTCTTTAATTTTTTTTAAGGCCACAAGACCATTCATCACGGGCATAGTGATATCCATGATTACCAGTGTAGGGTTTAAAATTTTATATTTTTTGACCCCTTCCGCCCCGTTTTCAGCCGTACCAATGACAATACATCCTAGCTTTTCCAAGGCCCGTTTAATCTGCATCCTCATCCATTTTGAATCATCAACGATCAAAACAGTTACCATTTAAATTCCCCTCCCCAGAATAAAAAGACTTATAACAAAATGTTATAAGCTGCCAGGAAGATATTTTCGGCAGCCTGGCAGTCATAATCGACAAGATTTTAGACCCATAGCTTTGCGTCCCTTTTTTTCAAAAGGTTTGCCTTTGACATTTTACGTCTATTTACGTAAAAATAAATAATTTTCTACCATTATGATATTATATTACGCTAAAATCTATTAAAATCCTGCTTTAGTCCTGAAAATATTTTAATGTTATCAGGAAAACTTATTAGTAAAATACTTTTTAATGGGCAGGAATTTCATAATAATTGTAGAAATAATAGATTAAAGTTATTATATGGGAGGTAAAAATATTGATAAAAAAGTTGTGGATTTTTAGTTTAGTTTTGGTCTGTCTTTTTACCCTTTCGCTGGCAGTTGGGGCAATAAACATCAAGGTGGGGATGGTTACTGATATCGGTGGTTTAGGTGATCAGTCGTTTAATGACGCTGCTTATCGTGGGTTAGTGATGCTTCAGGATAAATATGGGGTGGAAATTACTGTCGTTGAATCGGCTTTAATGACTGACTATGTTGATAATTTAAGTAGTCTGGCCGAACAAGGCTTTGATATGGTCTGGGCGGTTGGTTTTCTAATGCAGGATGCTTTGGCTGAGGTAGCCGAACTCTATCCTGAGACAAAATTCGGGTTGATTGATGCCGTTGTTGACGCTCCTAATGTTAAATCGGTTACCTTTGAAGAACAGCAGGGTTCTTTCCTGGTCGGTCTTTTTGCCGCCCAAAAAACTAAAGTAGATAAAATCGGCTTTATCGGTGGAATGGATTTCCCGCTGATCCATAAATTTGAGGCCGGGTTTAGAGCCGGGGTCAAGGCCGTTAATCCAGATGCCGAAATTATTATTGGTTATACCGGTGTTTTTGACGATGTTTTAAAGGGTAAAGAGCTGGCTTTAACTCAATTTTCCCAGGGAGCAGATGTAATATATCATGCTTCGGGAGCTTGCGGGATTGGTGTAATCAAGGCTGCCCAGGAAAAAGGACCGGACTATTTTGCCATTGGCGTCGATAGCCCTCAGGCCCATCTGGCTCCGGATAGCGTGCTGACCAGTATGTTAAAACGGGTTGATCTGGCCGTATACGATGGTTCTAAAACATTACTTCGGGAGCAGTGGACTCCTGGCCATGTTGTCCTTGGCTTAGCGCAAAATGGTGTTGGTTATAGTGACCAGGCCCTTAAGATGTTTGATCAGGAAACCATTGAACTGGTTGATGGCTATAGTTTACTAATTCAGGCCGGTGATGTTAAAGTCCCGGCTAGCCGTGAAGAATTCAGTCAAATGTATGGAGAGTAAGGATTAAATTAACATTATTAAAAAGGTGGGGGCGATCCGGCGGGACCGTCCCTTTTTTTAAACTATATTGACAAAATAGCTCATATCCGTTATACTTTTTACGTCAGTATTTTTATTAGAAGAATAGAATCAAAATATTATTTAATATTAGGTGGCGGTAAATTATGCAGATCGGGATTCCCGGAGCTTTATTATATCAATACTATATTTCTTTCTGGCGGCCTTTTTTCGAAGAGTTAGGATTTCAGGTAGTGATCTCCGGGAATACCAATAAAGAATTAGTCAATCGGGGAGTAAAAGTATCAGTCCCGGAACTGTGTGTGCCGGTTAAAATATTTATTGGACATGTTTTTGAGCTGCTGGATAAGGGGGTTGATTTCGTCTTTATCCCCAGGATGGAAGCAATCCGCCGCGGAGAGTTTTTTTGTCCCAAATTTATGGGGTTACCGGCTATTATGAAATACGGGGTACCGGGGGTTAAGGGAAAATTGCTGACCTGTCAGATCAATGCGCGGAGTGATGATATTTCAAATTATAAGCACTACCTGCCCTTGCTCGATAAATTAGATCTTTCCATTAAAGAATTAAAAAAAGCGGCTGCCTTCTCCGGGGAAAAATGGAAAAGGTTTAGAACAATTAACAAAATGGGTTATATGTCTTGTGAAGCAAATAAAATGGTCGTAGAGGGTGTTTCCGGTAAAGAACTGCTCCCCAAGGAAAATAATAATCATATAAAGCTGGGTTTGTTAGGATATGTTTATAATATTTACGATGATTTTGTTAATATGGGGATTACCGGTAAACTGAACCAGATGGGGATCGATTTTATTACTTTTGATATGTATGAGGAAGAACTACTCGATCAGTATGTGGCTCAGCTATCTAAGCCACTTTTCTGGACTTTTACTAATAAACTGCTGGGAGCCGGCTATCAGATGCTGCAAAAAAAACTGGTCGACGGGATTATTCATATTACGGCTTTTGGCTGTGGGCCAGATGCTTTCCTGGGTAGGCTATTGGAATTAGAATCAGACAGAGCCAAAATACCCTATATGCTGATTAGAATTGATGAACATACCGGGGAAAATCATCTCCAGACAAGAGTAGAGGCCTTTATTGATATGCTCAAACGCCGGAAAAGCAAAATTAGTTAAAAAGGGGGGGTACTTTTGAAAGTTTCATTTCCTTATATGGGTCCGGTGACAGCTTACCGGAAGTTGTTTGAACAGCTGGGGTATGAGGTGATCGTCCCTCCCCGCCCAACTCAACGCACGGTGGAACTGGGTGCAAAGAATAGTCCGGAATTTGCCTGTTTTCCATTTAAAGTGCTGATGGGTAGCTATATTGAGGCTTGTGAATTGGGGGCTGAGCTAATTTTTTCCAGCGGGGGACACGGCCCCTGTCGGGCTGGTTTTTATGGTGAGATTCACGCCCGGAATTTGAAGAATCTGGGGTATCAGGCCGAGGTAGTTATTTTTGATGAACCCCTATATAATTGGAAAGGATTTTATAATAATGTCAAAAGGTTGAAGGGGGATAACTCTTTTTTTCGGTTGCTCCGGGCTACTTTCCTGACTTATCGAGTAATGTCAGAGCTTGATAAATGTGAGCGACTGCTTCACCGGATTAGCCCGTATCAACGCAAAGCCGGTTCGGCCGAAAAGGCCTGGCTGTTGATTCAAAAAGAGTATGCCAATGTATTTAACGGTAAGGGGCTGGCTCTTGCCCGGAGTAAGACTGAAGAGATTATTAAAGAGATTGAACTGAGTAAAGTTGAAGAGCGGGACCGGATCAAGATCGGGATAATTGGGGAGATATACGTAGTGCTGGAGCCTTCGATCAATATGGGGATCGAAAATATATTAAATGACCTGGGCTGTGAAACAGAGCGGTCCCAGTATTTGTCCGAATGGGTTGATTATATGCTAATTCCCGGTAAGGGAAAAAAAGAAAAAGGGATTATGGCCAAAGCGGAGAAATACATTGATATAGTTATTGGTGGTCATGCTAAACAGAATATCGGTCATATCATTGATTTTAAAGAGCGGGGATTTGATGGGATTGTTCATCTCAAACCCTTTGCCTGTTTGCCGGAACTGGTGACCGAGAGTATTATTCCGGAAATGTCCCGGGTATATGATATACCGATTTTGACCCTATCCCTGGACGAACAGAGCGGTTTGACGAATAATCTGACCAGAATAGAGGCTTTTGTAGATTTAATCAGGAAGAAGGACAGGGCTAGGCATATCTCATAAGGGGATGATTTATGTTGAGTGAGGTTTATGTAGGAATTGATGTTGGTTCTGTAAGTACTAATATTGCCGCAATCGGGTCTGATCAAAAAATCGTCTTTACATACTATACCCGGACAAATGGTCAACCCCTTGTTGCCATCAAAAAGGGCCTTTATCGACTTAAGGATGAGCTGGGTGATGATACTACCATTGCCGGGGTAGGAACGACCGGTAGTGGTCGCCAATTGGCCGGAGTTATGGTCGGCGCTGATATTGTGAAAAATGAAATAACGGCTCATGCCGTTGCGACAACTAATATTAAGCCTGATGTGCGGACTATCTTTGAAATCGGTGGTCAGGATTCCAAACTGATTCTGGTTAAAGACGGGATGGTAGTTGATTTTGCCATGAATACGGTCTGTGCTGCCGGAACCGGTTCTTTTCTCGACCATCAGGCGGAAAGGCTGGGTCTGCCGATCGACCGGTTTGGCGAAATGGCTTTAAAGTCAAAGACTAATGTTCAGATTGCCGGCCGGTGCACTGTTTTTGCCGAGTCGGATATGATTGCTAAACAACAGTATGGTTTTTCCAAAGCGGATATTATCATGGGGCTCTGCCGGGCCCTGGTCAGGAATTTTATTAATAATCTGGGGAGAGGAAAAATGCTCCAACCCCCTTTTGTTTTCCAGGGAGGAGTTGCCGCTAACACTGGAATTAAGGCCGCTTTTGAAGAAGAGCTAAAGCAGACGGTGACAGTCCCCGATTACTTTGATGTAATGGGGGCGATCGGGGCGGCTATTCTGGCCTGGGAAGAGGTCGAGCAAAAGGGTTGCAGTAGTTTTAGAGGCCTTGATTCCCTTAAAACCGATTTTACACCTTCCAGTTTTATTTGCGAGGGTTGTGCCAATATGTGTGAAGTAATTAAAGTAGAGGCCAATGAGGTTACGATCGCCGTTTGGGGGGATCGCTGCGGCAAGTGGAAGGAAAATATTAAACAGGTAAAATTGAAAGAGATTATTTAAAAAAGCTGCCGGGAAATCACCGGCAGCTTTTTTTTAAATACCGTTAAGAAAATAACAAATGTTTCTTTTGAAAAGGACGAGGCATTCCTGTATAATAAACCTGGAATTATTTTTAAGATAAGGAGGAGATTATATTTTGAGGATAAGAATAGCAATATTAATTTCATTGTTGTTAATTTTGACTTGTTTTCAGACAGGACATGCCATCGGCGAACATAGTATTGATTTAGCCAAAGCTGAAGAGATTTTGTTACAAGTGCTGGGGGTTGGAGCAGGAGAGGGAGCGCTCCCTGATTTTTCCGAGGCAACCGGTGATTTGCCTTTTGAGATTGTCGGATATACCAATTTGTTGGGAATTGACCCTAGTGGGGAAGCATACAATTACTATTTTGTACAACCGGGTGATACCCTTTATCAGATTGCCCAAAAATATCAAAGCACCGTGGAAGTAATTAAATTAAGAAACGGCCTGCGCTCTGATTATCTATATGTAGGACAGAGGTTAGTTATCCCCTTGTCCGGGGGGAGTGACTTTATCTATTACGTTAAACCGGGGGACAGTTTATATTTGCTGGCCCGTCAGTATAATACTACGATTGCAGTAATTAAGGATATTAACGGTTTATACTCTAATTATATCTATAGTGGTCAAAAGCTAAGAATTCCTCTGGTCAGGCCCAGAACTACCTTTACCTACACCGTCCGTTCCGGTGATACCCTTTATGCCATTGCCCGACGATTTGCGGTTTCAATGGACAGGGTTAAGTCTTATAACAACCTTAGGTCCAATTATCTCTGGGTCGGACAACAGTTAACGATCCCTTTGTCGGTAACCGACCGCAGCCGGGGGAGGATTGCGGTTACTAAGGAGGAGATCGACTTAATGGCCCGGGCCGTCTATTCAGAAGCCAGAGGAGAACCCTTTCAGGGCCAGGTTGCCGTTGCCGCGGTTGTGATTAACCGGGTATTACATCCCCTTTTTCCGGATACGGTCCGCGGGGTTATTTTTCAACCCTGGCAGTTTACGGCAGTACATGACGGGCAGTTCTGGTTACAGCCTGATCAGCAAGCATACCGGGCTGTTGAGTATGCCCTGAACGGTTGGGACCCGTCCCGGGGAGCTATTTATTACTATAACCCCAGGACAGCTACTTCGCGATGGGTTTTTTATCGCACGGTGATCATTAAAATCGGGGCACACTATTTTGCAGTTTAACGATTAAATAGCTTAAAATATTGGGATAGAGAGGATTAATTCGATGAAGAAAAAATTTATTGCCGGATTATTACTGATCTCATTGATTGTTATTGTAAGTAGCTGTTTCGGTATCAGTCAGGCCGGTCAGCCTGATCTTCAATATTATGTCAAAGCCGGTGATAGTCTTTATAAACTGGCTCGCCAATATAATACGACGATTGAGGTGATTAAGTCCTATAATCAACTGCACACCAATGTGATTTATATTGGACAGCTTCTGTTAATACCTGTCTCTACCAGGAATAGTCCGGCCCAGGTTTATTATGTCAAGGCCGGTGATAGCCTGTATAAGATTTCACTTCGCTACAACACCACGGTTGCTGCCTTGAAAGACAGGAATAATCTGCAAAGCGATTTGATCATGGTCGGCCAGCGACTCTTTATTCCTGACACCCATTTCGAGCGCAGGAATAATAATTATTATCAGGTCAGGGGAAGGGTTGCGGTCAGCAATCAAACCTTTAACGGCCAATCGTTGGGGACGGTCGGTTCCAGAGCTCATCTAACCAGCCAATCCTTATGCCGACCTACTGCTTCGAGCGGGTTTGTCGAAGCAGAGATTATTGTCAAATATAAACCAACGGTCAATAGCCAGACCCTTGATCAATTGGCCAAGAGCAACAATCTGGTGACCCTTAGCCAGCTCGAAACAGGAGCCGGTCGGATAGTTCACTATCAAGTACCGGGAGACACCGAACTGGAGCAGATGATCGAAAACTACCGACAACTGGCTAATGTGGACTGGGTTGAACCGAACTACCTTTACTATCCCACGGCGATTCCCAGTGATCAGTATTATCAAAACTATCAGTGGGATTACCTGCAAATCAATTTGGAAGCAGCCTGGGATCAGGAGAAGGGCGATCGTTCGGTTACGGTAGCCGTTATTGATACCGGTGTAATCACCAACCATCCCGACCTGAAAAATAATTTATTATCAGGAGCTGACTTTGTAGGCGGGAGGAAGGGCTATCCGATCGAGGCATATAATGTTACTGATTATGACCCAACTGATGAAACACCACTGAGTGAAGGAGGGAGTCACGGGACTCATGTCGCCGGGATTATTGGTGCTGTTACTAATAATTATCTCGGTATTGCCGGGATCAACTGGTTAGTAAACATCCTCCCGGTCCGGGCTTTAAAAAAGAGCGGAGGGACCAGCTGGGATATTGCCGAGGGGATTTATTATGCGATTGATCAGGGGGTGGATATTATTAACCTGAGCCTGGGGAGCAGACATTTTAGTCATCTCCAGCAAGAAGCCATCCGGGCTGCTTACCGGCAGGGTATTACCATTGTTGCCGCTACCGGAAATGAGAATTCTACGGTTTATTTCCCGGCGGCTTTTCCGGAAACCATTGCCGTTGGTTCAGTCGGGAGCAAAAATAAGAAAGCTGCTTATTCCAATTACGGTCCGGAAGTCGATGTAGTTGCCCCGGGCGGGGATTATGGAGAAGCTATTTATAGTACCTGGGGTTATTTTAATGAGGGCCAGGCTGTGGCTTCCTATACCGGCATGATTGGGACCTCGATGGCAACACCCCATGTTAGTGGACTGGCTGCCCTGTTGGTAGCCAGTGGGGTTGAACAGGTCGAGCATATCCGGGAGTTACTGACCTCAACGGCGATTGATCTGGGCCAAACAGGTAAAGACGTTTTTTACGGCTATGGCTTGGTTGATGCTTATGCGGCTTTACTTGGTAAAAAGCTGACCAAACCGGTGGTCTTTATTGCCAGTAGAGAAGGTAGCAAATTACAGGTTCAGAGTGAAATTAAAGTAGTCAATGATGATGGGAGCTTTCTCCTGGAAAGGGTTGAAGCCGGTCCGGGCTACCTGATTGCCTGGCGTGATGTTAATGAAAACAACCTGATCGATAGTGGTGATTATTATGGAGAAAGTAAACAGCCGCTCACCATTACCGACGATATTAGTGCGCCGGAGTTGGTGGTCGGGTATCTCTCTTACGACAATAACCCTGGCTACCAGGTGTTCCGCTAAATTAATAATAGCTTTAAAGCAAGAAAACCGCCGCTTCCAGGCGGTTTTTGTTTGTAAAATGTTATTATCAAAAATATTTGTCTATTTCAAGGGAGGAGATTACTATTCTGATCTTGAATAATTAAAAGAGAGGAGTTTCAGGATAGTATTCTAACTAATGAAGGGGATTTCAATGAACCGGAAATGTATACTGACGGCCATACCATCAGTCTTATACTGGATCTTTGGTTTTTATTTTTTCTTTTTTTATCTCTATCTTGCCCCCCAAAGCAGTATCAAAAAAGCCCTGCTCGCAGTTAGCTATTTATTAACTGTCTATTGGTTTGTTTCAATTAAATTACGGCAACAGAAAAAGCTGATCAAAGATTGTCAGGAAAGTGAGGAGATTTATCAAACCCTTTTTAATCTGTCCCTGGACGCTATTCATCTGGAGACAGAAAGAGGGGAGATTATTGATTGTAATCGAAGCGGGCATGAGATGTTTGGGTATACCAAAGAAGAGATGTTGACCAAGACAATTAAGGATATTGTCCCGGATGATTTTGCAGCAACCCTGCCGGAGGTTATCCCGGAAGAGATGACAACGGGTGATGTCTATGTGGAAAGGGTCAACAAGAAAAAAGACGGGACATTATTCCCGACTGAGATCAATACTAAATTTATCGAAATAGGCGGTCAAAGGAGGCTGATCGCTTATGTCAAGGATATAACCGAACGGAAAGAATTAGAAGAAGAATTAAAAAAATTAACCTTTAAAGATGAGCTGACTAAACTCTATAATCGGCGTTTTATCTTTAATCAACTGGAGATCGAACTGGCCAGGGTTTTGCGCGAAGGCATCGAAATGTCGCTGGTCTTGCTCGATATCGACAATTTTAAAGAAATTAATGATACCTATGGTCACCTCTGTGGTGATGATGTTTTAAGAAAATTATCGGAGATTATTCAGGATAATATTAGAAAGCTCGACTATGCCGGACGTTACGGCGGGGAAGAGTTTATTATTATCTTTACTGCTACGGGTATTGAGACTGCTTGGCAGATAACGGAAAGAATTCGCGAACAATTTAAAAAACAAAAATTTGACAGTGAGAATTTAATGGTTAGCTTTAGTGCCGGAATGATCAAGATCGATCAAGAAGGAGCGAAAAATCGGACAATCGATGATCTGATTAAAGAAGCAGATAACCTTTTATATCAAGGGAAAAATATGGGGAAAGATCAGATCGTGAAAACAGGATAGGGGATAACTGTAATGGAAAAGGCAATTGCTCAGCTCAAAAAAATTAGCCGGCAGCATTTAACTGAAAGGAAAATATTAGTGATGCCTTCGGTTGCGGCCGGACAGAAATTCTTGCAACTGGCTACCGCCGAAGGGCTTAATTGTTTAAACCTGCGGGTGGAAACAGTGGAGCGATTGGCCGAAGAGGTAGCCTCTAGTAGTGGGGAGCAGGGTAATCCAACCATGATTACTAAGCAGGTGGCCCGACTGCTCCTGTGGCAAATAGTTGCAGAATTGCAAGGGGAAAAACGGCTCAGTTATTTTAGCCGACCGGAAATGACCGGCGGGGTAATCGCGGCCCTATCCGGCTCCCTTTACCAACTGCGCCTGGCCGGTTATAATGCCGCTGCCCTCGCCGCGGAGCATTTTATCAGTCGGGAAAAAGGTCAAGATATAATTGAACTGATGAAGGAGTATGAAAAAGTCTTGCACCGGAATAATTATCTGGATGAAGCGGAGTTATATCATAAAGCGATCTTATTGCTGGGAGAACAGGAGAGTAAGGGAGAGAGTCTATACATCATCCCGGCTGATTTGCCGGTAGTCTACTTGTCAAGGGAGTTTTTAAATAGGCTGACCACTGTTTCGCTCAAATATATCCTTCCGGCACTAACGGTTGTCGGTCTCAAACAGCCCCGGCAGGTTTATGCCCCTGCCTCCGCTCAAATCGGCTCCAAGACAAGTTCTTTGGCCTATTTGTTTGATCCGGCTAACTGTCCGGCCGATTTAAACAAACCGGCAGTGGTACTCAGCAAGGCTTACGGCGAGAGTAATGAAGTGCGGGCGGTCTTGCAGCAGATCAAGAGCAAAGGCTTTTCGCTTGACCATACTGCTGTTTTTTATTCAACAGTGCAGCCATATGCGCAGCTTTTTTATGGCCTGTCCCGCTATTATGATCTGCCGATAACTTTTGGGGATGGGATCAGTATTAGCAATACTGCTCCGGGTCAGTTGTATTTTTCCCTGTTGGAATGGGTAGAAACGGACTATCGGGAGCCGGTGCTGCGTAATTTGCTGACTTCCGGTATCACAAAGCTGGCCGGTGATCAGGCCCAAACGATAGCTACAGTACTTAGACAGAGCGGTATCGGCCGGGGCCGGGAAAGGTATCTTACCGTTTTAAACCATCAACTGGGAAAAAAAGGGAGACAGCAGGCTAACTTAGTTACCCCGTTACAATTGACCAGCGACTTGGTAGCCGGTCTTTTTAAATTGTTACCGGAAGCAGATCAACAGGGGATGGTAGCAGGCGGTAGCTTTGTAAGCGGTCTGCGTAAAATAGTTAATGACTACTGCCGACTAGAGGGAGAGCTTGAGGTGGAAGCCTGTAGCCTGATTGGCGAAGAACTGGCGGCTATTGCTGTTCATCTAGGGGTAATTCGGCAGGAGCAGTTGTTGAGCTTGTTGCGGGGATTATTTAAAGAAAGCCGGGTCGGGGCTTCATTACCCCGCCCCGGCTTTCTCCATGTTTCTTCGTTTCAACAGGCCAGTTATATCCGGCGGGAAAATACCTTTATCATCGGCCTGGATTCTGATCGGTTCCCGGGGCGCGGGACAGCAGATCCGGTCTTACTGGAAGGGGAGAGGAAGCAGTTGGGGCGGTTGAGTTTAAAGACAGAGCGTTCCCAGGATGAGGTAAGTCAGCTTGCCGGAATCCTGGCTGCCCTGCGTGGTTCCCTTTATTTCAGTTTTTCCTGTTATGATCTCCTGGAAGAACGAGAGTTACAGCCCTCGTCACTGCTTTTGCAGGTTTATCGCCTGGTGCAGCGGGATCCGACTCTTGGCTATGCCGACCTGCTCATTTCCCTGCCGGCGGCAGCCGGATTTATCCCGGCAGCGGAGGCGGCTTTGCTCGATGACAATCAATACTGGCTTTATTACTTTGGACATAACCAGGAAAGCAACAGAGCAATCGACTTAACTTCGCTCTATCCGGATACAGCACGGGGGGAACTGGCCCTGGCCCACCGGTTGCAGGGGCGCTTTAATCAATATAACGGGAAGATCGAAGTGGAGCCGACAGTACTGGACCCTCGCCGGAACAAGCAGGTGTTCTCGGCTAGCCGCCTGGAAATGCTGGCCGCCTGTCCTTATAAATATTTTCTGCAATTTATCCTGGGGATTAAGGCCCCGCTTGAACTGGAATATAATCCTGCTTGCTGGCTGGACCCTTTAACAAGAGGTGCTTTACTCCACCGCATTTTTGAGCTTTTTTACCGGGAACTGGCAGCGAGAAAAGAGCGACCCAGTCTGACCGGTCATATTAATCGACTTTATGCCCTGGTCGAAGAATTGTTGGTCGAACAGCGGAGGGAAGTACCACCCCCTTCGGAGATAGTATTTGAGCGGGAGCGGGCTGAAATATTACAGTCATGCCGGGTTTTTCTGGCCAGTGAAGCAGCCCATCGAAGGGTGGCTGTTCCGGCCTATTTTGAACTGACCTTTGGACTGGAAAGGGGTATCGCCCTTGAGCTGGCCGGGGGGGAGCAAATCTGGTTAAGCGGTCGGATCGATCGGGTCGACCGGCGGGCCGAGGGGATTTTCGACATTATTGATTATAAGACCGGGAGTACTTACGGTTATAAACAGAGTGAATATTTTAAACAAGGTCGGCAGTTGCAACATGCTTTATATGCCCTGGCCCTGGAGAAGATCCTGGAGCAACCGGTTTCGGTCGAACTGGCCGGCTATCTTTTTCCGGCCCTGGCCGGTGAGGGGCAATATTTCCTGAAGCCTGCCGTAACAAAAAATGCTAGCCGCGAGGATGTCCGGGCGATTGTCCGGATTTTGCTTGATCTGCTTGCTTCCGGGACAATGCTGATGACCGCTCAAAGTGCTGACTGTAAGTACTGTGCTTATCAGGTCATCTGCCAGCCGAATGAGCAAGAACTGCTTAGCCGGAAACAGTGCCGGAATTCCGATGATCAAGCAATCGTGGCTTTAAGGAGGCTTGAGCAATTTGTCTAGCAAAGAACTGCCGGATCAAATAGCAAGAGATAAGATTAAAAATCTTCTCGACCGGAACCTGCTGGTCGAGGCCGGAGCCGGCTCCGGTAAAACAACCGGCCTGGTTCAGCGGATGGTAGCCCTGGTCCAAAGCGGGAAATACCGGGTGGGTGAGATAACAGCGATTACCTTTACCCGGAAGGCTGCCGCTGAATTAAAGGAGCGGTTTCATGGTGAGCTGGTAAAAAGGCAGACGGGCGGAGAGCATGATTTACTGAAACTGGCCCTGGAGCAATTGGACCAGTG
The DNA here is from genome assembly GCA_022360715.1 of Halanaerobiales bacterium. Classification (GTDB taxonomy): domain Bacteria; phylum Bacillota; class Halanaerobiia; order Halanaerobiales; family DTU029; genus JAKSCG01. The sequence goes on along the minus strand of JAKSCG010000152.1, from coordinate 19,032 downwards.
TTTTATTGGTACTGTCCATTCCTTCTGTGCCCGTCTCTTGCGGGAAAGACCGGTTGAAGCCGGGATTGACCCTGATTTCCGGGAAATAGATGAACGACAACAGGAAATCCGGCAGGCCGAAGTCTGGGATAACTATCTCCTCGCGGTCAAACAGAAACAGCCCCAGCTTTTACAAAGGCTGGATCAGCTCGGGATTAATGTGTTGGATCTGCAAGAGGATTTTGCCACCCTCAGTCTCTATCCTGATGTCGAGGTAATGACTGAGCAGGCCGATAAGCCGTTGCTGGACTCAGCTTTAGAACAGTTGTTGAAATTTTGCCGGGAGGCAGCTAATTATATTCCGACCGATGAACCGGCTGAGGGCTATGATTCCCTTCAGCTAAAAGTTCTTTCCGCTTTGCGTTTGAGCAAATATCTGGACTCGGCGCAGGATGCCAATATAGTCAGGATCCTGGCCAGGTTTAGCGGGAAAAGCAGGGTGGTCCTAAAGCGCTGGTTAGACCGGGAGCAAGCAGTGTCATACCGGGATAACCGGCTAGACCAATTACAGGACGAAATTATTGAGCCGGTTTTACGGCAATGGCGGGAGTACTGTCATTACCTGTTGGCTACTTTTCTGAAACCTGCGGTCAGTTATTACCGTAAACTGCGCCAGCAGGAGTCTTCCCTTAACTTTCAGGATTTACTGCTGAGCACAGTGGAGATGTTGAGGGATAATCCGGAGGTCCGGCAGTATTTCCGCAATAAGTACCGGTCTCTATTAGTTGATGAATTCCAGGATACCGACCCATTACAGGCGGCCCTGCTCTTCTATTTGACCGGACGGGAAGTGGAAGAGAGCGATTGGACTGCTTTAACTCCGCAAGCCGGCTCTCTTTTTGTGGTTGGAGACCCCAAACAGGCGATTTACCGGTTCCGTCGGGCTGATTTAGCCAGCTATAATCTGGTCAAGAAATTGCTGCTGGAGAAAGGGGGCGAGGTGCTGGAGTTAACGGCCAACTTCCGCTCAGTCCAGGCCCTGGGTGAATACCTCAATCCGGTACTACAAGCTATTCTGCCGGCCCGGGGTGATCCCTACCAGGCCAGTTATGTCCCCTTGAATACGGTCAGCGCGAATCAGACCGAGACTACTCAGGGAGTCCGGGTTTTGAAGATTACGGCGGAAAACCGCAAAAAAGAGGAGTTAGTTAAACAGGATGCAAGTGCAATCGCCCGATTGATTAGTGCGGCAGTAAGCGGAGGGATCAGGCTGGGCCGTTCGAAGGAGCAACTGGCCAGCGGGTTAACAACAAAACCGATCTACCGTGATTTTATGATTATACTGCGGTATAAAGAGGCCATCGGTACCTATGCCCGTATTCTACGGGAATACGGAATACCGGTTAAGCTCAGCGGGGGGAATACCCTCAAGCAAGCAAGTGAGCTCCGGGAATTACATAAATTATTAACATTTTTAGCTGATCCGGCTAATCCGGTGCTGTTGGTTGCGGTATTGCGGGGGCTCTTTTTCGGGCTGAGTGATAATCAACTGTATCACTTTAAACAGCAGGGAGGGAATTTTAATATTTTTGCTAAGCTACCGGCCCAACTAAAGCAGGAGATGGGGGAAAGATTTAAGCAGGTATTTAATAAGCTAGTAGATTACCACCACTGGACACTGACCCTACCACCGACAGTCCTGTTGGAGCGACTGATCGCGGAACTGGGCTTGCTTCCTTATCTCAGCACCCAGTCAATGGGCCGGAGCAGGTGCAGTCAGCTTTATTATCTGCTGGAAGGGGTGAGAAGGGCCGAGACTAGCGGGGTGACTACCTTTGTCGGGATGTTGAAAGAGTTGGAGCAGCTACTCACAACCGGCCCGGCGACCGAATTGAGCCTGATCCCGGAAGAGGACTCGGTTCGGTTGCTCAACTTACACCAGGCCAAAGGACTGGAAGCACCGGTGGTCTTCCTGGCTCACCCCGGTAAACGGGTCAGGAGCAGCCCGACCTGTCACATCAAGAGAAACGGAAAACAGACGGAAGGTTATTTCAGTTTTACCAGAACAAAGGGTTGGAGTAAAGAAATACTAGGCCAACCGGTCAACTGGGAACATTGCCGGGCGGAAGAACAGCGCCATCAGGAGGCGGAAGAGATGCGGCTCCTTTATGTAGCAGCAACCCGGGCCAGGAACCTGTTGATCATCAGTAGTTACGGTAATCAGGGTAAAAATCCCTGGCGGGAGTTGCTGAATGAGCCAGTTGAAGAAGTACTGCTCAAGTTACCGGACGGGGTAAAAGATGGTCCCGGTCCGGGGGAAACTAAGCAAGTTAATCCGGCGGAATTCCGCCAGAAAAGAAAAGAATATCAGAACTGGGTGCAAAAGCTGGCTGTCCCCAGTTATACTTGTCTTGCTCCAACTGATTTAAAGGATGAAACCGCCTTTTTCCGGCTCAAACGGAGTAAAGGTGGGGGGAAGGCCTGGGGGACAGCTGTTCACCTGGTACTGGAACAACTGGTCGCTCACAGGGCCGGGCTGGATCTTTTGATCAGGCGAATTTTAAAGGAACACCGGCTCGCCCCGGAAAGGGAAGAGGAAATGTTAGCGTTAGTAGCTCGTTTCCAGGAGTCGGAACTATGGCCGAGGATTAAGCAGGCTGCCGAGGTGCAGACTGAGGTACCGTTTATGTTAAAGGTGCAAAAGGGAGAGGCTTTGTATCGGTATGTTGAGCAGGTGGTTAGTCGGGAGCGTTACAGTCAGCTGAACGGTAAGGCGGTATTTATCTCCGGGGTGATTGATCTGGTGTTGAAAGAAGGCCCGGACTGGGTGATTATAGATTATAAGACTGACCGGGTGGAAACTGAAGCCGGGTTGGCCCAATTACGGGAGTTATATTCCCCGCAGATTGAGATATATAGTCAGGTCTGGGAAAAACTAACCGGAGAGCTAGTCAAAGAAAAACAGCTCTATTTTACCGGTTGAAGGATTTCTTTCCATTGACCTTTTCGAAAGCGCAAGAATAATAAGATAGCACGGACGAGCAGGTCAAAAGCAACGGCAATCCAGACCCCGATTAATCCCAACCGACAAACAATCCCCAACAAATAAACACCGCCGACCCGAATCCCCCAGATCCCGATCAAAGTACTATACATCGGAAATTTAGTATCACCCGCTCCCTGAAGGGCAGCCGTGATAATCAATGTGGTGGCTAGGGCCGGTTGGACCAGGGCAATTATCCTTAAAACCAGGACGACCTGATTTAATACTGCTGTTTCAGTGGTAAATAATGAACCTAAGGGTCGGGCCAGGATAAAAAAGAAGATACCGATCACTACCATCAGGATGCTGCCCAGACAGTTGCTTAATCTCCCCAGATACTGCGCTTTTTCCGGCTGATTAGCCCCCAGATTTTGCCCGACAAGGGTAGAAGCGGCAATGGCAAAACCATAGCCCGGCATATAGGATAAGGACTCAATGCTTCCGGCAATATTATGGGCGGCATAAGCGGCTGTACTGATCTGGATAATCATCGCCGAATAGACTAACTGGCCGATCCGCATCACCAATCTTTCCAGTGCGGCCGGAAAACCAATTTTTAAAATATTCTGTACTATTACTGGCTTAATCGTCAATTTAAGCTTGAATGATAACGGGAAAGGGCTCTTTTTACTGCGCAGAAAAACGAGGAGCAGTATGACTCCAATCAGTCGGGCCAGGGTGGTAGCCAGACCGGCACCGGTTATACCCAGGCCTTGCATGTTTCCGAGGCCAAAGATCAGAATATAATCGAGAATAACATTGATCAAATTAATCAGCAAAGTTATTTTCAGTGGGGTTTTAGTATCGCCGGCGCCACGTAAAGCCCTGGAGAGAACCAACATCACGGCCAGAAAGACCGAGGGAACCGCTACAACCCGGAAATAGGGCAGGGCAAACCGGAGAACACCTGCTTTTACCCCCAGTAAGACCAGGATATTTTCCGAAAAAACTAAAGAGATTACACCAGTCAACAAACCGAGGATGATCGTTAATAATAAGGACTGCTCGGTGACCAAACCAGCCTTGGCCGGCTTTTTGGCCCCGATATTTCTGGCCACCAGGGCGGTAGTTCCTACCCCTAAAGCAGTAAAAAAGGCGATGTAAAGGTTGATGATCAGATTGGTCACCCCAACGGCAGCGATCGCTGCTGTTCCCAATTTGGCGATAAAGAAAGTATCGACAATCCCCAACAGGACCTGGAGGATATTTTCGGCCATGGCCGGTAGCGCCAGATCCAGGACCTGCTTGCTATTTTTCCAGTCAAAGATATTGCTATTTTTTTGGTCGAGAATTGGTTGCACCTGAATAGCCCCTTTATTTAATTAATTTTTCGATCGCTTCTTTCAGGTCAGCGATCACTTCCTCGTTCTTTTCTTCAATGGCCCGGACTAAACAGTGGTCAATATGGTCATTCAGGATCAGTTTGCCAACATTAGTCAGCGCTGATTTTACGGCGGCGATCTGCATTAAGACCTCACTACAGTCCCGGCCCTCGGCAAACATCTTTTTGATGGCTACAGTATGCCCGCTAATCCTCGCCAAGCGATCGATGACCTTTTTGTGATTGGGATGAGGGTTTTGTTCAATCTTCATTAGCACACTTCCTCTCTTCTTATATATCCCCCCGGGGGGGATATATAAGATTATATCGGATTTTCGCTGCTTGGTCAAGTAAAAAAAGGTTGACAGAAATGTTCAGATATTATACGATATTATTATGGAAAAAAAGATGAAAAAAGCTATTGAAAAATTTATGATCATGACGGAAAAAATTGCCGGCACGGTTAAGATCTCGCGCAATTATGAGACAGATGTAGACATATATCGTAGTGAAATCCATTTAATCAAGCTGGTCGGTGATTATGCCAATTTACATGTTTCGGAAATTGCGAGAAAATTCGGAGTAACCAAAGGGGCTATTTCACAAGCCCTGAAAACTTTAGAAAAAAAGGGGTTAGTGGAAAAGTATCTCGATCAAAGCAATAATACTAGATTACTGGTTAAGTTGACGGAGAAAGGACAAAAGGCCTATGTAAACCACGAGGAACATCACAAGCAATGTGATCAGGATATGTACAGCTATTTAAATCAATTAACTGATCATGAATTAGCAATTGTATTATCCTTTATTGAAAAAGCAACTGAAATGGCCACCAGGCATGTATAGACTTTTGGTAGTTGAAGTAGGTATAAGAAAAATTTTTACTTTTAATGTATATATACTAAACATTATTACAAGATAAACAAAGAGAATGAAATGGATGAGGATGAAAGATTGACGGCTGGTGAGAACTTATTAATCCACGGCCGAACAAAAAATATAAAAACCAGTTGACAGATTTAAAAATGTATAATAAAATGTATACATAAATCAATTTAAAAATTAATACATAAGTGAGGTCTGTGATAATGAAAAATAGTGCTATCATTCCCTTAACGCAAAAAGCATACAAGATCATTAAAGAAATGATTATCCATTTACAGCTTCGACCAGGTGAATTGTTAATGGTACAACAACTGGCCAAAAATCTAGACATTAGCAGAACGCCGGTTCGCGAAGCACTAGTTACCCTGACGCATGAGGGGCTAGTTGCAGAAGCTGAGGGAAGGAAGTTCAAAGTAACGGAAGTTACGATTACTTCAATAAATGAAATATTCTCAATACGGGAAGCATTAGAGTGTCATGCCATCCGAGAAGTAATTGATAGCTATACCAAAGAAGATTTAGATGAGGCCGGAACGATCATTGAAAAGATGAAGGTTGCACTCCAAAACAAGGAATTTGATTTGTTTTTTAGTTTAGATAATGAGTTCCATTATACTTACTTAAACAAATATAACAACTCACTATTAAATAAGATGATGGTACAGATTGATGATAAAATTCAGCGAATCAGATACTTTACCTATTATATTAACCAGCGGCTTGCGATGACGATCAGGGAACATGAAGAAATCTTAAGAGGTTTTGAACAAGGGAATGTTGACATTGCGCAAAATGGACTAAAAATTCATCTTGATAATGTTAAAAATGGCATGCAGGAATTACTGATTAATTCAAGTTTTAAGCAGTATGGAGCAAATGTACTAAAATAATCTACTTCGGGAGGTCAAAATGAGAATCACAGCAGTAAAATGTTTACAGCTTAAATTTCCGTATGAACAGCCAATATATGATGCTTTATTTAAAGCCGGGCATAGACAGGCTTTATTGGTGGAAGTGCATACAGACGAAGGAATATGTGGAATAGGTGAAGCGGCTTCGTTTGGCGGCCCGATGTCCAGCACGGCAGAGGTGATTGAAAACGAACTGGCACCAAGGATCATTGGTGAAGACCCCTTTTGTGTTGAACGGATCTGGAGAAAGCTTTATTACCGCTCTTGGCAGCATGGTCGAGGGGGTATCGTGGTTTGCGCAATCAGTGGCCTTGATATTGCGTTATGGGATATTATTGGCCAGAAGACAAACACACCATTATATAAATTGCTTGGGGGTTATACCGATAAAGTGACAGCTTATGCAAGTGGTGGCTTCTATCGCCGCGATAAAGGAACTAAGCAGATTGCCCAGGAGATGAAATTATACGTTGAACAAGGATTCAAAGCGGTTAAAATGAAGGTGGGCCGAAACAAAACAGCGATGAATCCCCTGGAAGTAATGCCGGATAATGATTTTACCTATAGTTTGGCTGAAGACTTGGAAAGAGTAGCAGCGGTTAGAGAGGCAATTGGACCGGATATAAAATTGTTAGTTGATGCCAATGCAGCATGGGATCAACAAACTGCCCTTAAAATGGGCAAAGAATTTGATAAGTTGGATGTGTATTTGATTGAAGAGCCGGTATGTACCGATAACCACTCAGCAAGCAATTTGCTGGTCCGAAATATTATGGCAAAGATCGGGGGATATGAGACGGAGCAGTTGTCTTTCAATTTTGATCAGCTAATTAAGAATGAGAGTGTCGATGTTGTTCAGCCAGATCTTTCTTGGGCCGGCGGAATAACCGAATGCAGAAAAATAGCCAATATGGCTTATGTAAGCCACAAGGAGTTTGCCCCCCATTGTTTTTCGTCAGCTGTTTTATTGGCGGCATCTTTGCATATGCTTTGCGCGGTTCCCAATGCGGGTTTGCTCGAGTTCGATCGAAATCCGAACGGCTTGCGCGAAGAAATTGTTAAAAAGCCTTTGCGGATAGATGAAGAAGGATGTGTTAGTGTGTCACAAGAACCGGGATTGGGTCTTGAACTTGATTATGACAAGATCGAAAAGTACCTGGAGAAGTAGGGTGAGATAGATGAAAATATTGACGAAGCAAGAACTAAAAAACATCAACCTGAGAGAAGTCAGCATTTTTTTAGTCTTTATCTTGATCTTTATTGTCTTTACCATATTGACACCGCATTTTATAAAAATCGATAATCTGTTGAATATAATTAGACAGATATCGCTAAACGGTATTATGGCCATGGGGATGACTTTGGTCATTGTGGTTGGAGAAATCGACCTTTCGGTGGGGGCAATCTATGGGTTGACCGGTATTATAACTGGTATGTTAATTACGGCCGGATGGCCAATATGGCTAGCCGTCTTGGTTGGCCTGGTCAGCGGGGCAGTAGTAGGAGCTTTTAACGGTCTGCTGGTATCGTATATCAAGATTCCTTCCTTTATTGCAACCCTTGGTATGATGAATGTCGGAAAAGGGATCGCGCTGTTGATTTCCAGTGGCCTTCCGGTGGTTGTGTCTAGCAGAACAGTTGATAATCCCAATCTGGATTCTTTTTTATACATCGGACAAGGCAAGATATGGGGTTATATCCCCGTCATGTCGGTGGTCTTACTCATCATCGTAATCATATCTTTTATTCTATACAACAAATCTTTGTTAGGCTTTCACTTGAAAGCAGTTGGCGGAAATATCAATACGGCCAAGGCAAGCGGAATCAACGCTTCGGCAGTCAAATTATTTGCCTTTGCCTATACCGGACTGGTCTGTGCAATAGCAGGTATCTTGAACCTGGCGTTTATTACAAATGTTCGGGCAGATAGTGGGACAGGATTGGAGCTAACGGTGATTTCTTCGGTTATTATCGGCGGCACCTCACTGGACGGCGGAAAGGGAACGATCATTGGTACATTGATCGGCATACTGATTATAGGTATTTTGAATAATGGACTATTACTGGTCGGTATATCCCCTTTCTGGAAGGTATTGGTCATCGGGATGGTTATCATTGGGGCGGTTGCCATTGACACGATCCTGAAGAGAAGAAAATAGTCCGTAGGGACTATTAACAAAGGTGATATTATGTCTGAGAGAATTAGGTTTGAAAATATAAGCAAAGTTTTTCCCGGTACAATTGCCCTGGACGATGTGAGCTTCTCGATTAAGCGTGGTGAGATCCATGCAATTGTCGGAGCAAACGGTGCCGGAAAATCAACCTTGATGAACATACTGGGCGGACAGTATAAGAATGATCAGGGAAAGGTTTTTATTGACGGTAAACAGTTAGCGATAACAAATCCGGATCATTCCAGAAGAGCAGGAATCGCTGTTGTTTATCAAGAGCTGAAGCTTTGTGATAACTTAACTGTTGTGGAAAATGTGTTTCTTGGTAACGAGCTCCGGAAAAAAAGTGGGGGCATGGACTGGAAGAAGATGCGGGCAGAGGCAGCTAAGATCCTAAAGGCTTTTAAGATTGACGTCGGAGTGAACGAGATGTTGTCAGATTTAACTATCGGGAAAAAGCAGTTGGTCGAAATCGCTAAAGCAGTTTGCCTGGCGGCAAATATCATCATATTTGACGAGCCGACCTCTTCGCTAAGCATGAAGGAAGTAAAGATATTGTTTGATATTATTAAAGATTTAAAGTCTAAGGGGCTCACCATCCTTTTTATCTCACACAGAATGGGCGAAGTATTTGAGATTTCAGACCGTATAACGGTACTACGAGATGGCAAATGGGTGGGTACTTTCAACTCAGCAAGAGTAAATTCTGATCAAATTGTCGATATGATTGCTGGTAAAGAGCTATCAGCATTTTTAAAGAGTAAGTCCATCGAAAAAAGGACTTTTGCCAAGGTAATATTGGAGGTTGACGGTATCAGCAAAAAAAAGCTGTATAAGAACGTAAGTCTAAAGCTTTATGAAGGCGAAATTCTGGGGATATACGGTTTACAGGGAGCAGGTAGGACCGAATTGATTCAAACAATATTTGGACTACTCAGACCGGATGAAGGAAAGATCAAAGTTTGGGGTAAGAACATTATTGCTCTCAAGACAAAACAGCGAATTGATCTTGGTATAGCAATGGTTCCGGAGGATAGAAAGGGTTCCGGGCTTTTTCAAAACATGACGGTCGGAGAAAACATTATCTCGGCCATCCCCCAGGGGGTTGAAAAGCTAGGATTGATTCAAAAGGGCCGACTCCAGTCAATCGCCGGAGATTTGATCAAAAATGTCAAGATTAAGACATATGGAGTAAAGCAAAATATTGAGAAACTCAGCGGCGGGAATCAACAAAAAGTGATTATCGCCAAGTGGCTGGCGAAAAAGCCCAAAGTTTTTCTGCTGGACGAGATTTCAAGGGGGATTGATGTTGGCTCAAAAGCGGAGATCTTCAAGATGATGCAAGCACTTCGCAAACAGGGCATGTCGGTCATCATGGTTTCTTCCGAAATTGATGAAATATTGGCGGAGTGTGACCGGACATTAATTATGCGACAAGGTGAGATAATATCGGAATTTAACAGAGCTGAAATGGTCAAAAAGAGAATGGTAGCCCAAGCAATGGGTTTTGAAGATGAAGAATTATAATTTAAATATTGCGTTAACGTAATATTAAAAAAAGGAGAGGTAGAAATGAAAAAAATTTTGGTAGTCTTATTATCGGCACTTTTAGTTATGGTTATTTTGTCGGCTTGTACAAATCAAACCGATACAAGGCCAAGTGAGAATGAATCTGCTGGGGACGATGGTTTCGTATTGGCCAAGCACATTCAGCGGAAAGTCGAAAACGGTCAGCCTTTAGAAATTGTCGCTGTCCATCATGACATTGCTTTAACCTTTACCCAAGTTATTGCCAGCGGGGTCTCAGCCGCAGGTGAAGAGCTGGGGATCGATGCTGAGTTAACAGGAACTAACGTCGCACATGACGTACAGGGAATGGTCGCAATGATTGAGAATTTAATTGTTAAAGAGGTAGACGGCATTATGGTATCAAATGTCAATGGTGAAGCACTTAATCCTGTGATTGACAAGGCGATCGAAGCCGGTATTCCGACAATAACCTTTGGAACAAATTCTCCGGGATCACAGAGCTTTGCCCATATTGGGCAGAACACATATTTGTCAGGTTATACGCTTGGTCAAGTTATGGCCGAATATCTCGACGAAGAAGGAAAAATTCTGATCAATACTTGCTCGGTTAGTGCCCAGTGGTCGGTGGACCGAGAAACAGGTCTGAGAGATGCGATTGCCAAATATCCGAAGATGGAGATCGTCGGAATTATTGATACCGGTACAGATGACCAAGGTGTTTATAGTTCGATTGAAAATGGTCTGCGGGCGAACCCCGATCTTGCCGGTTTGGCGACACTTTGCGCCGTAACTACACCAGTTGGGGGCCGAGTAATTGCCGATATGGGAATTGCTGACGCACTCGTTCATGTTGGTAATGACCTCGATCCGCTAACACTGGAAAACATTAAATCCGGTTCGACTGAAGCCTCTTTGAGCCAAGATCCATTCCGGCAAGGTTACGATGGAGTAAAGATCCTCTATAATTTCATTATGGATAATTTAACGCCGGCCAGCGTAGATACCGGGGTACTTCGGGTCGATCAAACAAATGTGGATGGATTCCTGAAAAAACTGGATAATGGTGAACCGATTGGCTAAAACTTTTAGACAGAACCTAGCGAGAGCTTGGAGTTATATCTGGGAGGAAATCAAATGAGATTTGAAGGGAAAGTTGTGATTGTAACGGCAGGTTCAACCGGTATTGGCAAGGCTACGGCGGAGGAATTCCTGAAAGAAGGAGCTTCTGTCGTTATATCCAATCGAAACCAAGAGAAAGGTTTTAAGGTAGAAAAAGAGTTTAAAGCTGCAGGTTATAACTGTACGTTTGTTCAAGCGGACATTTCGAAGGAAAATGAAGTCATTATGCTCATTGATAAAACTATCGAACAATACGGTAAAATTGATATATTGGTCAATAATGCGGCCTTGTTTATACTGCGCTCAATTGACTCCACGGTAGAAGAATGGAACAAAATGCTAGGGGTCAATATCATCGGTACGGCCCAATGTTCAAAATATGCGGTCGAACAGATGAAAAAACAAGGCGGCGGAACCATTGTTAATATATCTTCGATTAGTGGGAAGATCGCGCAACCAAACCAGCTGACTTACAACGTAACGAAAGCCGGTATTATTGAAATGACGAAATGTATGGCCCTTGATCTACAGCCGTATAATATCCGGGTTAACTGTGTCAGCCCGGGATACGTGATGACAGAGCAACTGCGCATTGATATTGCTTTAAACGGATTAACTGAAGAGCAAGCACAAAAGGAGTGGGGCGGAAAGCATGTTTTAAAGAGGATATCAGAGCCGGTAGAAACGGCAAGAGCGGTACTTTTCATGGCTTCGGACGATGCTTCATTTATTACGGGTGAAAACTTGATGGTAGACGGTGGATATACGATTATCTAAAAAAGAGAGGTTGAGGATGAAAATAATAGATGTTTCTATGCCGATCGATAATAATACAGTGTGTTATCCGAGCAACACACCGGTAGAGGTAACTGCCGAGAGATCGTTTGCCAAAGGTGATGGGATCAATGTAACCGATATTACTTGTTGTACACACTCAGGTACCCATGTAGATTCTGCACGGCATCACTACAACGATTTACCCGGTGTGGAGGGTCTGAACTGGGGAGGACTTGTCGGCAGAGCGTATGTTGTCGACTTATATCGGACCGAGAAATCAGTCAGCAAAGAAGATATCGACTTTATCAAAGCCCTTAAGCCTTTTGATATTTTGTATCTAAAAACACAAAATTCATACCAGGATCAATGTTGGGAAAAATTTGATCAAAACTATATTTATATCGACGAAAGCGCTGCTGAGTTTATTGTTAGACAAGGAATAAAAGGCGTAGCGTTGGATGCTCTTGCAGTAGAAAGGTTTGGCGCCAAAGAAGCGAAAACACACAAGATTTTGCTGAAGAACAATGCGGTTGTTGTAATTGAAGGAGTTGACCTCAGGGGTGTGAAAGAGGGGTATTATTTTTCGGCATGTTTGCCGATGAAGATCATGGGTTCTGACGGTGCACCGGCCAGGACGATTTTGATTCCGGAAGAGGATCTGCAAATTAAAAAGCAAGCGCTCGGAGTAAGGAGAGATGGAAGCTATTATACGCGGATTGAGTGGGCTAGCCATACAACGGATCTGGAGTATACATGGGTAATGAACTTGATTGATGATGACCTCGATCGGTTTGGGGGTACTTGGGGAGCGAACACAGCCGGCCCGGCCAACGCCATTCTGAGCTTCTTTGGCGAAAGACAAGAGATTGGTATGTTTCGTCTTTTCCATAATGTTGGTATTGATATTAGTATTTTAGAGGAACTGGCCAAGTATATTCGCATATATGTATCTAGTGACGATAGGGCGGCGAGGATGCGGCAAGGTACAGATATTAATACGATAGAGTGGGAGAAGGTTATTGATGTTGAGATGGAGATGAAAGAGAAGTGGACAAACTTTATCCTGGCTCAACCGCGCTCGGCAAAATACGTGCGGCTGGAACTGGTTGAAAACTTCAAGCCGTTAGAAGACTTGCCATGGGTGGAAACCAGCGAGTTTAAAGTTTATCCGCCAGCCGGTTAGCGGAATAAAAAGATATGGTAAACAGCTTTGATTTCAAAAGGCCCTGGTCGGGCCTTTTTTCTTGACTTTAGAAATTATCTGGATTAATATATATTGTCCTGAATTGATATTTGTGTTACAATAAGCTAGGATTTGCAACAAACTGGAAGTTAGAAACAGGAGGTTCATCAATATGGAGAATAGAAAAATAATTATTGCGGTAATCTTACTATTAGTAGTAGCGATAATTATTATAGGAAGGGTGAGGAACATTAATCAAGAAAATAGTGAAACCCCGGTAGCTGTCCATAATCCGGAGATTACCATTACCATGGGCGACGAGAGTCAGATTAAACTGGAGCTATATCCGAAAAATGCCCCTAATACCGTCAACAACTTTATTGCCCTGGCGCAGAAAGGTTATTATGATCAACTTATTTTTCATCGGGTAATTAAAGGTTTTATGATTCAGGGAGGAGACCCGACCGGAACGGGAACCGGCGGACCGGGTTATTTGATCAAAGGGGAGTTTAAGGAGAACGGTTTTGCCAACGAGCTGAAACATAGCAGAGGGGTGATCTCAATGGCCAGGAGCAGTCATCCTGATTCAGCCGGCTCTCAGTTTTTTATTGTGCACCAGGAGGCTACTCACCTTGATGGCAAATATGCTGCTTTTGGGAAAGTAATTGCAGGGATTGAGGTTGTTGACCGAATTGCCAATGCCAAAACAGACTTCCGGGATAAACCGTTGGAGGAACAAATGATCAAACAGGTAACGGTAGAGACCTTTGGGCAAAAATATCCGGAACCGGAAAAGATCAATAACCAATAGCTTTATTTTTGTCCGGTCAGCTTGCGGTATTCGATGATTAGAATTACAGCGATTAGCAGGACAGAAAGTCCTAAAAAAGATCCTTTATTGATCCAGTAAGGATTAAGGGTGGGGAATCGGTATTCGGCTATCTCGAAAAATGGCTGGATCCAATAAGGGATCTTTCGCTCTACGATTAAAAATAAAAGCCACAACCCACCACTGGCAATATAACCAATTAGCGATTGTTTGCTCAGCATTATTACCAAATACCCAACGGTAAAGAGAAATAGAAAAGGAGGAATCAGTGCTAAGAAATATTGATTCCATCGAACAAATTGACTTCCCAGAAAATGCAAGGGGAGACTAAAACTTACCAGCAGTGCGACAAAATATATTGCCATTGCGATTAATTTACCCCCAAAAGTTTTCAGGCCCCCGGCCGGTAATGTTTTTAAAAGTGAAAATGTATTTGCGCGTTCTTCAAAACGGGCCAGATGAAGGGTAGTAATAATTCCTAACAGGGAGAGAGTTGCCTGACTGATCATCAGGATAATCGCCCAATATAAATTAAGACTATAAAGCTGATTACTTGTTTTAATTCTCCAGGTATAAAGGCTTCCCAGGAACAATCCGCTGGAGCAGATTAGCAGTAAGCGCCAGGAATAATAAATTTTGATTGAATAATAGATTTTGGCGAGGGGTGAGGGTAGTAATCTATCGGCAGTTGGTTGCGGGAAGAGTCGAGTTAGTTGAAAGAGAGAAAAATTAAGCCCTTTTTCTTGCTGTCTTAGAACGTATTTGAGCAAAATGGAGAAAAAAACGGTGATAATAATTACTAAAATACGATTTTGATAGAGATAGAGGTCCTGGAAGGGATTAGTTAAGTTAGATAAGTTGCGATAATCCAGGCCAACGATGGTCAGACTTGAAAAAATGAGCCATAAAATAAAGTGGAGAGGCACCAGGACTAGCCAGTCCTGAAAAATCGTACTGATCAAGTATAACAAAGTGGTATAGAAGATGATTCCAATTCCGTAGGAAATAAGGGGTGGCAAGATCAACCAGTAAAGCCCAATCTGATATCCGGTGGTCAAAGAAAGGATGAGATTACTTCCAATGATACCACCGACAAATAAAAAGAGTCCGCTGGTATAGAAAGCTATTAATTGACTTTGGGCAGCTTTTAAATATGGTAACGGTTTGCTATACAAGAGTTGTAGGAGTCCGTTAGAGCGAGGTTGCTCAATTTGCCAAAAAATCCAGATCCCCCAGAGCAACAGGACTAGACCGCCGGCATAAGAGGCCGACCATAAATTCCACCAATGGGTAAAATTAGTTACCCCTATTTCGTAAAAAGGTTGGGGATTAACCAGATACCAATTCCAACGTTGGATTCCGTAATTATAATTAGTCAATACTAAAAAAATTAGCATTAAATAAAGAAAGACCGAGGTCAATTGCTCCCTGAGATAAACTTTAAATAGCTCAAAACTCATGCTACTTCACCGTGCATAAAGGCAAAATAAGCCCCTTCGAGATCCGGATGAACCGGTTTGCTGTCGGTAGGTGGTTGGTTAGTAAAGACATGACAGCGTATTCCCTTTGCACTGGCAAAGGTATTCAAAATGTGGTATTTACTTTGAAGAACAGCTGCTTCGCTAGAATCAACCTCGACTTCCCAAATTTTCTTTTGATTTAATTCGATGAATTTGGCGGGTGTTCCGGAGAATAACAGATTACCGGTTTTTAAAATGGCGATTTGATTGGCCAGCTGGGAAATATCATTGATAATATGCGATGAGATAATAACGAATCGTTCCGAATCATTCTGAATTAGTCCCTTCAGTAATTGCCGAAAACGAATCCGCTCTTCTGGGTCAAGTCCGGCAGTGGGTTCGTCGACAATCAGTAACTTAGGATCATTTAAAAAAGCTTGGGCAATCCCGAGGCGGCGAATCATTCCGCCCGAATAGGTTTTGAGCTTTTGATTTTTTACCTCACTTAAACCGACGGCCGCTAAAACCTGTTCGATCTGCTTTTTTCGAAGAGTCGGAGAATTAGCTCGATAAAAAAGGAGGAGGTAATCCAGAAATTGTACAGCGGTCATGTTCGGATAGAAGCCAAAGTTTTGCGGTAAATATCCGAGAGTAGGACGAATTTTTTCCGGATTCTTTAATAGATCGGTATCATGAAAATAGATATTGCCGTTAGTGGGGGATGAGATCGTCGCTAAGATGTTGATTAGCGAGGTTTTTCCGGCACCATTGGGACCGATCAGACCAAAAATGCCCGGTGTAATCGCTAAATTGATTTGATCCAAAGCGGTTTTTTTATTATATTGTTTAGAAATATTCTGTAAAATCAAGGCCATTTTCAAATCCCTTTCTTGATTATACTTTCCGACAGTTATTATCTTATCCTAAAAGGGGAAAATTGTCAATATCGTCCAAAAGGGAGCAGATTTTAATTGAGAGTTAAGCAAATTATTAGAGTAGATCCATTTTGTGGTTTGTTTGATGCCCGATTATAAAGATATAATGATATTGATTAAAATAAAAAGATAATTACGGGACTAGCGATAGACCTTGACAAAAGATCGGGTGAGCTTTATAATTAATTACAGATAAATCTTTTTTTTAATGATAAAGGCAAGCGCTTGACCTAGATGGAGGATTAATAATGTCAGTTACTTTAAAAGATATTGCCGCAATCGTCGGAGTATCGGAATCTACCGTATCCCGGGTTTTAAACGGTATCCCCCGGGCCAGTGAAAAAACCAGCAAGCGGATCCTGGAAGTGGCCCGTAGCTTGAAATATACGCCGAACGAGGTCGCCCGCAGTCTGGCCAAACAGCAGACCCATATTATCGGTTTAATAATCAGTGATATCTATAATCCCTATTTTGCGGCCGTAACCGGCGGGATTGAGGAAATAGCCGGTCTTTATGGGTTTAATCTGATTATTGCCACCACCGGTGGGCAGGAAGAGGAAGAATTGAAGTATATCACTATTTTAAAGGAGAAACGGGTAGACGGTATGATCTTTATGAGTGGACGCATGCCGGAAATATGTGAGAAAACCCTGATCGAAACACTGATTCCGACGGTGGTCGTGGCCCGCCAGGTCAAAGAGGAAATACTACCTTCGATCCACATTGATAATGTAAGCGAATCATATCAAGCAGTCGAGTACCTAATCAAACTGGGTCACCGTAAGATTGCCATGATCAGTGGGGATTTAGGTGATATTGAGTCCGGTTATAACCGTTGGCTCGGTTATAAAAAGGCCCTGGCCGATTACAATCTGCCCTACCGGGCCGAACTGCTCGAACAAGGTGATTTTCGGATGAATAGTGGTAAAATTGCGATGGGTAAGTTACTGCAACAAAATACCGTACCGACCGCGGTCTTTGCGGCCAGTGATGCAATGGGGGTTGGGGCGATTAAGGCCGCCAAAGAAGCCGGCTTAAGGATACCTGATGACATATCGATCATGGGCTTTGATAATAATCTGATCTCCCGGGCCTGTGATCCGGAACTGACAACGATCGGCCAACCGGTCAAAGACCTTGGTAAAAATGCGATGGAGATACTCAATAAGGTAATCAAGGGGGAGAAACTGGAGAAAAGGACCTACTATCTCCCCTGTGAGTTAATAATCAGGGAGTCAACCAGATTGTTAATATAGCTTTTTTTTCGGCTTGAGGCAAGCGCTTGACTTAATTATTGATATAAGGGGGTGACTGGACCGAAATTAATCGATCGTTTAAGCACTGCTTGAAAATCATAAAATTTAACGAGGAGGAGACAATGAAGAAAAAGTTAGCTTTACTTATTGCCGCTCTGTTATTGCTGGTTATAATGATTCCTTGCGGGGTGAGCGTTGAAGGGAAGACCATGCTCAGGTTGCAGATTGTTTGGGCTGAGGATTCCGGAAGAGGTCTGGCCATTAGAGAGATTTTAGATGAATTTGAGCAACAAAATCCGGGGATTAAGGTGAGACTGATCGGCGGGAGTCAGAGCGAACAAAAACTATTAACAACAATCTTAAGTGGAGATGCTCCCGAGGTTATTCAAATACCATATCGACAGATCAAAGCCCTTGGAACTGAGGGGGCATTTATTGATTTAACCGCTAAATTTGCGGAAAAAGAAAATTTATTTTATGAAGAACTGTGGAAACTTACCAAAGCAGAGGATGAGAGAATATATGGATATCCCTGGATGGGACACAGTATTCAGTTAGTTTATAATAAAACACTTTTTGTGGAAGCAGGTTTACCTGGTCCACCAAATGATTGGGAAGAATTATATCAGTATGCCAAAAAATTAACAGTCGATAGAGACGGTGACGGCAGAATCGACCAGTATGGTCTGGCCCTGGTCGGAAAACAACATCCGGACATCACCTGGTTATTTACTATGTTTGCTCATCAGGCCGGGGCGAAGTTAGTTAAAGAGGTCAATGGAGAATATCAGGTAGCGCTAAATTCCACTGAAGGGAAGAAGGCTTTAGAGTTTTATGTTAAATTAGTAAATGAAGTTTGTCCGCCTGATACCGGAAATAAAGACGGCGGCGGAGTAATGGCTGATTTTAGAAATCAGGTTGCGGCTATGGAATTTCAAGGTCCCTGGGGTGTAACTGATATCTGGAAGAACGGTCGTCCCTTTGAGGTATCAGCGGCTCCGGTTCCGGCCGGACCAGCCGGAAGGGCAGCAGATATCGGCCCATATATGTTAGCGATCACCACCGGAATAAAAGGAGAGCAGTTGGAAGCGAGTTATCAATTAATTAATTTTTTAGGTAGCAAAAAGGGGCAAGAAATGCTAATGAGAGGCGAAAAAGCACAGGATGGGAACTATTATCCCTTTAGGGTTCCGATTAGAAAAGATATGGCAACAACCGAATATTTCCAGCAAAACCCTGAATTTATCGCCTTTATTGAAGGAATGAAATACCCAAGTATTAATAGCCCCATTAAAGAATGGGTAAAAATAAGTGCGGAAGTTTATCGAAGTGAACTTAACAAGGCTGTGTTAGGTTTAATTACTCCTGAGGAGGCCTTAAAAAATATTGAAGAAAGAGGAAATAAAATTTTAGCGGAGAGTAGTTACTGAGATAGCGATTAAGCGGGAATAGGAAAGAAGAGATACAATTTGGAATGATTGATCTTGTATCTCTTCTCTTCTGTCTTTTTGATAAAACTAAGGGGGAAATTTTGTGAAAGCATACCTGAGGTTAAAAGGCTTAATTAAAAAAACCGATCATTCAGCCTATTTATTTATTCTGCCGGGAATAATTATCATCTTGATGTTTGTCT
>JAKSCG010000204.1 GCA_022360715.1 Halanaerobiales bacterium | reverse complement strand
TAACATATTTTTTGCTATAGCTAATTTTTCTTCCATTCGCAGTTTTTCAGCAATAGTCATAATTGCTTCACCCCTTTCAGTAGAAATTCCCCGCGCTATCTTTACCAGCTCTTTCTCATCTATTCCCTCTTTAGCATTCATAATATATCTGATTACCACTTCAAAATATACCATCCCAGTTTCTTGATCTTTTAACTCTTCAAATAGCTCAATTATATCTCCGATCTTATCCTTAAATAATTCAATATCGGTAAAGATATAGCGAAGTAATTTTAAGAATATCCTTAACTCGATATTCCCGATTATTTCTTGCTCGCTATATATGGAAAAATCGTATAGTAAGTATTTAAAGTCAGGGATATATTCTCTTAGTTCCTCCGGTATTTCATCCAGTATATCCGATAAGCTTAGTCCTATATCCCATTTTAAACTGCCGTGATAAAACACAAGAGGGATTATTAACGGTAGTTTTTCTTTTTTCCCCTGTTTCATTTTTAATTCCCATAAAGTTCTTATATATTTAAGAAGCTGTAAAGCTATTTTCTGATAGGGATAGCTCTTGTGTTCAAATAGAAAGTATAAATATGCTTCTTTACCATTTAAAGTAACTCTATAAATTAGGTCAGAAAATACTCCTTTTAAGTCTTCTTCAATCATTGTATCCTTTTCCAGTTCCATGTCTGCTAAATCTATTAACTTTAAAATATGTTCCGGCAAATAGTTTTGCAGCATATTTTGGGCGTTTTTATTCTCAGACATAGTTTGTTTGAAAAACTTGTCATGGACATTATTTATTTCCGGCATACCCTGAACCCCGTTTCTCCGTTCATCTGCTTATATTATATCATGGCTAAGTTAAAGTTGTAAATATTATCTCATGTTTTGCTGTACCAGCTGAATCTGTTAACTACAAGCACTATGGACAATGCCGATCAGAAGACCGACCTTATCCTTAAATAATTTAATACCGGTAAAAAGCTATTTTAACTCTTTGACATTTTTCACAACAGAACACTCTCATTTTTTATAATAGAACACTCTTTTAGATTATTCATTTTATAATAACCGTATAATGCTATGCTGGAACTTATCATTAAGGCAAAATATATATAGTATACTAAATCAAGAGAACTACCGAGTAACTTTCCTACCAGAGGTAAAAGCAGAATCTGGGGAACCTGCATCGAAAAAGATCTAAATGATAAAATAGTTGCTCGATTCTTATTGATTTCTTTGTTAATAAACTGATGAATTATAGTAGGATAAACCCCGATTATGGCTCTGGGTATTAACACTACCACTAATAGCATCTTTAATCCTGTTGCCATACTTAAAGGGATGAAGCCCAAAATAATTAACATAGCAAAACAGATTAAGTATTGATTATTCTTTTTTGAAAATAGATAGGCATATTTGCTAAATAATGAGGAAGTAAGATAAAAAACTGCATATAACCAACCAAAATATTTAACATCTATCCCGATATCTTTAAAATAAATCTGATATGTACTCAAAAGTCCGACTAACATAAAGCTCATAATACTTGAATAGCTAATAAACCATTTTAGAGATTTTTTGCTGCCTATCTCACTAAAGCCTTCTTTAATAGTCATCAGATATTTTTGATACTGGCGTCGGACATCTTTAATCTGATTATTCTCTTCCATTAAATTTTTCAGGTTCAGCAGAATAATAAGCCCTGTCACTGAAGATAGAACTGCTAAAATAAAAGGTAAAATTCGATTTAAATGATAAATATACCCTACTCCCACTGTCACCACTGCCGTTATGATCAAATTGAGAGAATTCAAAAAACCATTAATTCTCGAAAACTCCTCAACCTGCTTACTTTCCTTTAAAGCCAGATAAAGATAAGAAGTCTCAGCACCAGATATAAAATTTTTGTAAAGCCCAATCAAAACAGATGCAACAATAAAACCAGCCTGATTTGAAAATATAATATAGATAACATTTGCTAGAGCAAAACTCCCTACCCCATAAATCAAGCTATACTTTGGACCTTGCACATCGGCCAACATACCGGTAGGGATTTCAAATAACAAGGCTACTATTTTTTGTACACTTAATAACATAAAAATCTGCTCAATACCTAATCCTACATCTTGTGCATAGATAATAAAAATTGGATCTGTTATCATCGAAATAAATAAAATCTTATACAGACTGAACCTTCTTACAGTTATTTTGCTCACTAATTATCCCATCCAATCCAAATATACGATTTTAAGTTTAGTGACCTATTCTTTTCAATGAATAAAAAGTTTGTTTTATACCAGTTGAATAACTAAAGATTGGGATATACTCTTCTCCTTTTAGACCAAAAAATTAATTAGTTTTCAACATGGTCCTTTTTTCCCGGTATGATATACCCTTAAGGCCTAAAAAATACATAATATTTTCAAGTAAAACCGACAACTTCTCCCTGTTCTACCTTAAACTCAAACCATCCCATAGCTTGTACTAACACTAAATATGCTCTTTACCATTTGCTTCTATAGTTAATACAATTATAATTTATTAAAAAGTCAACTATTTTTATTTTTTCAATATTATGCAAATAAAAGCAAGTGTCAAAATGTTCCCACCTGGAAATGGAAGGGACATACTTCACCCCTTTCAGTAGAAATTTCTTGATACCCATTAAAATCATTTTAAATTACCATGGAAAGAACACCAAGCAATACCCCTGTTATTAATACGGCTATCCAATATACATTCGTCTCTTGTTCCGCCCTTTTCTTTTTAAAGGCTAAATAACTATTATCTTTATCATTATCTTGGTTATTGTTCATGAAAGCAAACCCTTTTTTAAACATTTTATAACCATATCTGAACCCGTCAAATAACTGACCAACCCCAAGTGCTTTCCAAAGGCCGATCGAGAATAATAGGAAACCTGTTACAAATAGTGCGTCAATAATATATATCTCAATGAATATCATATTATAAGCAAATCGCATGATACCTATAAATGATGCTAAAAACAAAATTATTATTGTAGCTATCGTTAAAAATATCTTAAAATACCTTAATTCCATCGTCTAAACTCCTCTTATACTTGGTCATTTCTTCATCATTAGCTAAGACAAAATGTCCCTCGGTTATTTCTTGCAGTGTTGGTTTTTGTTGATTATAATTATGAACATTTGGGTTATAAGTTATCCGCTTGCGGGTTTTTTCATAATTAGGATCAGGTAATGGTACCGCTGATAACAACGACCTGGTATATGGATGAAGCGGGTTTTTAAATAGCTCATCATTTGTGGCCAGTTCTACCATTTTCCCATAGTACATCACGGCTACCCGATCGCAAAAATATTTGACAACACTTAAATCATGTGCAATAAACATTATCGTTATACCAAACTCTTCACGCAGATCATTAAGTAAGTTAATTACCTGAGCCTGGATAGAAACATCCAGGGCACTTATTGGCTCGTCGGCAATGATAAAACTCGGCTTTACAATTATTGCCCTGGCAATACCTATTCGTTGTCGCTGCCCCCCGCTAAACTCGTGGGGATACCTGCTTGCATGCTCAGGAAGAAGCCCTACTTTACGGAGGACATTATGCACATTTTCCGTAATCTCTCGCTCATCTTTTAGCCCGCTAATCCGCAGACCTTGTGCGATTATTTCCTTTACAGTCATCCGAGGATTTAGCGATGCAATGGGGTCTTGAAAGATCATCTGCATTTTTTTCATAAGCTCCATATCTAGCTTGCCCTGAGCTATAGGCTTGCCTAAAAACTCTACATTTCCGCCAGTTGGTTGATACAGCCTGATAATGGCCCGGCCGGTAGTAGTCTTTCCGCAGCCGGACTCGCCAACTAAGCCAAAAACTTCTCCTTGATAGATATCGAAATCGACACCGTCAACTGCTTTAACAACATGTTTTCTTTTGCCTCTGCCACTGGTAAAATGCATCTTGAGATCTCTAACTTTTAATACAACTTCACTAAACATCACTAGCAACCTCCTTGGTAAGGTTCTTCATTCGCTCAATTCTATCTTTTAACTCGTTAGGAATACCTATCTTTGGTGCATCTTTGTGTAACAACCAGGTTGCCGCATAGTGAGTTTCACTAACCTTAAACATTGGCGGCTCTTCTACAAAGTCTATCTTCATAGCATACTTGTTACGAGCAGCAAAGGCATCACCCTCAGGAGGATACAACATGTCAGGAGGTGTTCCCGGTATTGCCGTTAGCTTCTTTTTTGATGTTATATCAGGAGTAGACCCCAGCAATACCCATGTATAGGGATGTTGTGGGTTATAAAATACATCTTCTGACCTTCCTATTTCAACAATCTTTCCGGCATACATAACTGCTATTCGGTCAGCCATATTGGCCACAACTCCTAAGTCATGGGTAATAAATATTACGGTCAAATTACGTTCTCTCTTGAGCTCATTTATTAACTCCAGTATCTGCGCCTGGATCGTAACATCCAGGGCAGTTGTTGGCTCGTCACAAATTAGAATATCAGGATTAGCGGTCAGGACAATCGCAATTACAATCCGCTGACGCATTCCGCCGGAAAACTGGAACGGATATTGATAAAACCTTTTTTCAGGATCAGGAATACCGACCTCCTCCATTACTTTAACCGCTCTTTCAAAGGCCTCTTTTTTAGTAACCCTTTTAAATCTTTGTAAATTCTCTCTTAAATCTTCAATCTCTTTTTTTATTTTTTCTTTATCTTCTGAACTAATTTTCAATTTAGCCTTTAATTGACTAATCAATCCATTAACTCTATCTTTTTCAGCTTTCCACTCTTGGTCAACAATTACTTTTGCCGACTTTCTGGCTTTATTATACTTTTGTTTAAGCCCTCTTTTTTCCGGCTTTAACTCCTTTATCTCCGCCTGATAAGCCTTTTTTTTGGAGTCGTCTTTAGTGTTTTTAATTAGTTTTTTTAGATACTCGATCTTACCCAAAACATTATAATAAGCCGCTTTCTCCCTGGCTGCCAAATCATCTATTTTGTTTTGATAATGATTGCCGTTTAGAATCATTCCTTCAGTAATTTGCTTGCCTATTTTCATAATAGGGTTTAAACTGGACAGCGGGTCCTGGAAGATCATCCCTATTTTCTTACCGCGGATCTTATGAAACTGCCGC
This sequence comes from Halanaerobiales bacterium, assembly GCA_022360715.1. Classification (GTDB taxonomy): domain Bacteria; phylum Bacillota; class Halanaerobiia; order Halanaerobiales; family DTU029; genus JAKSCG01. Next base: position 3,029 of record JAKSCG010000204.1, on the reverse strand, counting down.
TCCGAGACCTTTGCTAAGTCCTCTCCTTCGTACATAATGCTACCCTGATCAATAATTGCATTTCCTGCTAAGATACCAATTATCGCCTTAGCAGTAACCGATTTGCCGGAACCTGATTCGCCAACAATAGCCAGGGTCTCCCCCTCTTCTAGACCAAAATTTACTCCTCTAACCGCTCGAACTAAGCCATTAATCGTTCTAAATGAAATTGTTAAGTCTTTAATTGTCAGTTTTAATTTTCTCACTCTATTCATGCCCCCTTAAGGATGGATTAAATGCATCTCGCAAGGCATTACCAAACATATTAAATGTAATCATCAATATAGAAATTACTATAGCTGGATATAGTGTTAAGTGGGGATGATTTAGCATATGTATCCTGGCATCAGCAAGTAATACACCGATCGACAGTCCGGAAAATTCCACTCCAAGGATACTAAATGTCTGACCATGGCCAACCCCAAATCCTAAATATGATAGAGCCGCTTCTAAAAAAATTACCCCAGGGATAATTAAAATACTAGCCGTAATAATTGTACCGATCCCATTAGGTAAAATATGCCTGGAGATTAAATATCTATCTTTAGCCCCTAAGGTACGAGCAGCTAATACATATTCACGTCCTTTATATCGATAAAACTGCATTCTTGTCGTACCCTGAATTCTTACCCATCCACTAAAAATAAGAACGAATAAAAGGGTTATAAAGCCAGGACCAAATATAGATATAGCTATAGCTAATGTTACTAGCCACGGGACACGTCCGATTATCTCAACAAATCTCTGCATCAATAGATCAACTTTACCACCATAATAACCGGAAATCGACCCATAAATAATGCCTATGGTAATATTAATAAACGAGGCTAAAAAACCTATTAAGAGGGAAGTTCTTAAACCGACACATATCAGCGCAAATAAGTCCCGGCCGGCCGCGTTGGTTCCAAGAATATGATAAGGGACTTTACCACCACCTGATAAGATAACAGGATCTAACAGCACATCGTAAGAGGTATGCTCTTTCCCGGCAACCACGATAACAGCATTTTGCTTATAAACTTCTATAATTGGGAATCCTTCAGGATAAAGCCAGCCCTCAGGGTTTTCAGGGTTATCAATTCTTTGGTATTGATCGCTGTATTCTAACACAATTTGATCATAGTCTTTTTTCGAGAAAGACCTGATCCTTCTGGGGGCAAAGGCTGCTTTATATCGATCATAGTTAAAAGATACAACCGGCAATCTGCCGTTTTGGCGTATAGTGAGACCTCCAGTACCTCGGTACATCGACAATTGATAGCCTTTATTCTCAAAAATAGTCTCATCTTGGCTTTCAACTGAGATACTATTTAGTTCCAATCTGCTGTCAGTGGAATCAGATTGATATTCAAGCCGAAGTAAGGAAACAATCTTAGAAACATTGAGTTTTTCGGCCAGATCAATCGCAAATCTTCCCTCAGCAGCAATAATTTCCACTAATTCAAAATCACTGCCCATATTCCTCTTTACATATACATTTAACCTGGAATTTGTAGATTGCTCAATACTATTTACATCAATAATAAGCTTATCGCCACGCGAGGCTTGAATATAATCATTAGATGTAACTGTCATATGTTTTAAACCAGATAAAAAGACTAATACTACTTCACCGCCAATACATTCAGGTACTTTATCAGTACAGACCAGAAAACTATAACTTAAAGAATCCATATCAATGGCATCTTCTTGATAATCTGCCGGCAGACCATAGAAATTATTCTCAATATCTATTGTTGCAAGGTCAATCGGTTTATTTTTTATATAGCTTGTTCCATCAGCTACTCCCATTCTTTCTAATCCCGGAACTCTGGGGGGTAAAAAGGCCATATTTTCATCTAAAACTCTGTAATTCTTTGAAGTAAAAATCGGCACAAAAATAGTTAATAAAATTATCGTCAATAGAATGATCGATGCTACTACATTAGTTTTATTCTTGGCAAATCTAATCATTGCATCTTGAAAATACCCGATAGCCTTAGATTCAAATTCTTGATCAAATATTTTCTCATCTTCCTGTACAAACTGAAACATTTCTTTTCTAATATTTCTGTTCTCTATCTCTGCACTCATTATTTCCTCGCCCCCATTCTGATTCTGGGATCAACAACTCCATATGCTAAGTCTACAAACAGAATACCAAAAAACGAAATCGCCGAGTAAAATGCGGTTAAAGCAAGTAGTAAATTATAATCATATGCCGATTGAGTTAAAGCACGTAAATACAACCTTCCGGCACCCGGAATGCTGTAGATTATTTCAATAATAACTGCCCCGGCAAACATGCCAGTAAAAGCAAATATTATTGATGGAATTATCGGCACTAATGAATTTCTTAAGGCATGTCTAACGACGGCTTGGGAATGGGTTAGTCCCTTGGCTCTTGCCAATAATAAAAACTCACTGGTTAGAACTTCCGTCAATTCAGCCCGGGTCAGACGGGTAAGTCCGGCAACCGGCACGGTTATTAGGGAAACAACAGGTATAATATAGCCCTGAAGCCTGATTGATGTGACAACATCCCTGGCCGCAAATATTGTCGGTAACCATCCTAATTGATAGCCAAAGACCATCATAATTAAGGTTATAACTACAAATGACGGAATGGAGATCATTATCATTACACCTACAGAAATAAGGTTATCGAGCAGGCTATCTTTCTTTAGGGCAGCAAATATACCTAACGTTATCCCGATAGGTATATAGAAGACTAAAGCCAGCAGATTAAGTTGAACAGTGACACCTATTCGCTGTTCTAAAACTTCAAATACTGGCGTGTTAGGCTGAACTCTCGTCGATACACCCCAATTCCACTCAGTAATTACATTTTTTAGCCAATTAAAATACTGTGTCGCTAGCGGAACAGGAAAGTACGCACGGGCAGATGTCCTGCCTGTAAAGACAAATCTGCTGTTTTTACGGCTTCCTTCCCGGGCAATCTTCCTCCATTCCAAAATCTTTTCCGGGTCAGTCGTGTACTCTCTGGTCAT
>JAKSCG010000086.1 GCA_022360715.1 Halanaerobiales bacterium | reverse complement strand
GCGTGCATAATAATCATAAAACTCAATATAATTAAACTTATAACTACCAAGACCACAATTACCCTTTGTTTAAAATTCAGTTCCCTATAAAGTTTTCTGTTTTTATAAATACGCACTAAACTCCATATCACCAAACATATTCCCAGAAATCTGAGAACTATAGAACTATCCATTATTCTTCATGCCTTCCTCTTGTCATAATTAGTTTTATTAATGCCAAAGCATGCTTTATACCACATACCTATATTGTTGTTTCTACGCATTGTCTCCTTGTATTTCTATCTAAGAAAAGACTACTTATATTATACTTTACTAACAGTATTCGTGTGAACTTGGCAATGCAATTAAACAAGGAAAATGGATTGCTCCCTTCTCCTCTTCTTAGAACCATGTGTAAATCTTTACGACTTATATGGCTCAAATATCCTTCACCTTTTATAGATGATAGCGAGTATAACAAATATTAATTTTGATTGCTTAAGTAATTATCAATACCTTTTCTAACTAAATAGCTATTGGAAAAATCGTAATCCTGATTTTTGGATTCACCTACAGTCTCTTTGAACGGTGAAATATCATCTTCTCCTAAATGTTTGATAACGTAATAAAAATTTGTCTTTGTGCTTGTGTGACTAACATGACCATTTACGACAACATCCTTTAGATGGTCTACAAGCCCTTGGTATTCATTTACATAAATCAAACTAATAATTATGGTCATTATTCCTCCAACTAACCCAAAAGCAGGAGCTAATGCTGTCAACACCTTTGCTTGGGCATAACCTAATGCGGCAGAAACCGTAGTTATTGTTGTCCCTAAACCATGGCAATAGAGATATTATTTTCTTCATTTTCTCCTTAATATTTTATTTTAAGATCAACTCGCATTATATTGCATAATCTATGTATTCACAGATTTTAGTTATCATGTCTAACCCTCAAAACATTCCACCTCCACACAATCAAGAATCCTAAAATCGTCATGCATGACATTTGATTGTCATTTAGTTGAAGATTTCTTGCTTTTACATATCAGTTATAAAGCATAATATACCATACTTTTATTAAAATAATATTTACTGATTTATACTAAATAACAGTCGTTAATTTGGCAGATTCTTGTAATTGTCAAATTTATCAAACATCCTTATAACTTCTTAAAAAATGTTTTGATTTTTACCGTATATTCTACAGCAGTATATTTTAATTTACTGTTGTAGAATAATATATTATACTTTAGGTAGTTTTAAATATTGCAAGGGGGAAATTGTGAAGAAAAAAGAGTTGAATAAAGGGGACTTAAG
>JAKSCG010000220.1 GCA_022360715.1 Halanaerobiales bacterium | reverse complement strand
GCCGTCAGTATCTATATCATTCCCTTTATACGTTCCTGTAACATTATCAGCATTGACAGCGCTATTAGCAGTATCGGCATTTTTAGCATCCACGTACTCCCAACTACTACCATTCCATCTTCTTAAATAACTCATCTATTTAACCCCCTTATTTAAATATTTAGCCAGATATCATTTAGTTGCGGACTACCGGGTTCTGCATTTGAAACTGTGAGCCTACTGATATTAGTAGTACATGTTTCATTTTTTACGGCAAAATATGCGGCATGTTTGCCGTCTACGGTATCGGCATCCCCGACCTGACCGCTAATATCTCCTCCGGCATGGGTATGATTAACCAAAGCATGACCGTTGTGTGGTGCTGAGGCGTTTTTATGATCTGTCCATTCCTTGGCCTGGGCATCAGACAGGTGTTTATTCTTGGTTATATCCGTACCGCTTTCATCAACACCTGGCGGAGAGGTCTGTTCATGCTTAACATTATGCGGATTACTGACGGTATCTCCGGTGTGTCCCCCTAACTCAGTCTTTTCAGCTTTATTACTTAAGGCGACATCGATCAGATCCATATTGCCATTGAGGTCATCAATAAAAACATTATCAGTGCCATCCGGTTTCTTCAGGTTATAATTTGAAGTATACTTCACTATTTGTTCTCCTTTCCTTAATTTATCGTCGCTAAGACCCGGGTACTCAACTCATCCCAGGTAAACTGGTTTGCCTCTGTCCATGAAACATTCCACTCCGCCAACTCCTGCCATACAGTATAGGTATAGGCATAACTAAATCCTAAGTGGGCCGGTTTTATCTCTTCAATCGAATTAGTTAAGTCCCCTAAATTGGGCGGAATACCCCTGACCCCGACAAACTTTACCACAAAATGATAATCTGCGGGATATTCGTAAATATCGACCATTCCCCCGGCAAAAGATGAAGCAACCCGTTGAACCATCTCCCGGGTAGTAGTACCGGCCCCTCTAATCTTGGCCATAACCACCTCACGCCTGTGGGCAAGGGGCTTTTCGGCTTCAGGTTTAATCCCTAAAAACGTCTCCCACCGCTCAATCCCCCAGGTGGTGGTATTAACAAATAACTGTTTTAATAAGTCCTCAATACTGTAATACACCAATCCTAATTCATTAGCAAAACCGGATTGGATACTCCCGGTTATCGGACTATATTTATAGTAATGGGGTAAATAATTGACTAGAGCAGGGGTTAGATCAGCAAGGTTCTCTTCATCGATCGGAGCACTGCCGTATGTTATTTGTTTATATTTCTCTTCACTATATGCCATTCAAGCACCTCCCTCAACCCGATTCTTCCTCCTGACTTAACACTTCTTCGTTATTATCTCCTGCTAAAAGCCCCTGCAACTCATTTAACAAAATATTTCCGGCAAAGACTCTCCTTTCCCGATACTCTAATTCGGCTTTTAAATTAACAACCGCGCTTTTATCCAACTCTAACACTTTCTTAACTTGATCAATTTTATTTTCTAGCTTCGTCATAACAATAGCCTCCTCATATATATAGCTAAAAAAGGTGAGACATTAGAAGTCACCTGCTGGTATTTCTAAGTATCTATCCATAGATCATTAGTATTTGGACTGCCTGGTACTGCACTCTGTACGGAAATTTTTAACGAAGTCGCACTCGGACTGACTACACAATAAGCCCCCTTGCTTCTGCTGAAAAACCGGTCGGCATTTACGATATTTTTTACATATAATCTTCCGTCAGTAGTTAAACTCATTGCGCCATCACTGGCACTATCAGAAGTATCTCTCCATAAGAAACCCCTGTCACTATCAGCATTCATTGTAAAAGTCATCGCATAATCATTTAAATAGCCATAACTTTGTGCCGATACCATCCCTATTGTATAACTGCTGCTATTCCAGACCCTTACTTTATCATAACTACTGCTGCCATGATGATTATAAACCCCACTGTTTAGAGTTAAAGAGCCTGATAAGGTCCCTCCGCTTGTCGATAAATAATTATGACTATGGGCAAGAACGGTAGTTAAATTACTTAGCCCTTGTCTATTAACGGTTAATGTACCATTTCCATTACCACTAATACCTGTTATGAAATTATTAGTGTACCCGGTGATATAGCCTTGACTGTTTACCCAACTTTCGGTTGCTATTTGGCTGCCACCTGATAAGTCTCGGTAGCCGGTACCTAAATATATGGTACTATTGGCAATAAAACGCTTAACTCCTAAAGAGCTTAATTCGGCTACCGGTGTAGCCAGCGGAGTATATATTCTTTCGTACTGCGTCCCTGCCCTATTAACGTACTGGTCGTAATATACCGTACTGTAGATATTAGTCTGGTCGGTATTGTATGTTATCCTATATTTAGCCCCGCCCCCTCTTAACCATACAATCAGAGTATCTGTGTCCGGTTCGGCTACGCGAATGTCCCCTACCATTGAAGAGTATTGCTGTGATACTATTATCGCGTGGTCGTAATTGAAGCCGCCCCACCCGTTTAAAGCAATATTAACTACTGCCCATAAACCACCACGATGAGTAGCTGTATTCCATGTGTCAGGCGCTGTCCAATTATAACCTCGATAAATCTCAATATTTGTAACTACTGTTGGATCTAATGTAATAGTTTGAATAACAACAGGATAATAGGTATTTGAGTCGCCGTCTATCATGAGATCCTCGGAATACCGTCGTTTATATCCTGATGAATCAATACCGTCTAATTTATCGCTATCGGTGGCTTTAGCAGAAATACCTAAATACCTGCTATCATGGGTATGACTTGCATTACTCTTTCCAGTAAGCAGATTATCCACCTCGTTCTCCGTATAATACCTTGTATCATGATGATGTGGGGTCGGATTATACTCAGTCGGCTTATTTTCTACTCCTGTCCAGTCTATACTTTCCGCCCGATCGACTACCCCTGAATTATTAGTATCATAAATCCCACTGGTCATTACGCCCTCGGCCTTGCCAATCAATTGATTACCGGTAGTGGTACCAATAAAAATATTGTTGCTGTCAGTACAAAAACCCATCTCTCCTGGTTTCAGTTGGGGTAAAGCTGCCTCTAAACCCCTTTTCAACTGTATTGTTGCCATTAGCTACCCCCCATTTTAAAAACTACCCCCATCAACATTATTGACAGTCAGTTTATTCCCATTAGTGCTGTCGAGGATAATACTGCTATTATCTACATCGGCGGAGACCCCATTCCCATCAACCTTTAGGCCTTGATATGGTTTAACCGCAATACTGTCAGTATTCACGGTTATACCGTATCCTCCCCCGATATTTATTGTGATATCATCACTGTTTCCACCACCGGTCAGACCACTGCCGGCATTTACCGTCTGGTTAGCCTCGCCACTCCTGACCCAGAATTGGGCGGAATTATAGACATAGTTTTTAGACTCAGCATCAACATAAACACTCCAGCCAATCTCCGGCCCATAGAAAGCCCAGGTGCTGCCGTTATACTCAGCGATTGTGTTAGTTTGATTGGCCCAGGCATCAACTGCCCCACTCCCTACAATATAGCGGTCTCCGGTCTCGGGAGAGACCGGGGGGGTAGTCTCACCCCGGCTGATCACACTGTCCTGCCATTCCAGTCCTTTAACCGCACTATGGATTTCCGACTTGATTTTGTCAGCACTCCAGAGGTCAGTATTACCATCACTGCTGTCGTTGATCGTCCGGTGTAGGTTAGGGTTATCCAGATGAGAGCGCGCTTCACCGGCGGAGACAGCATTACCTCCATGATCATCCAGCTTTTTTACTTTGCCCCCCTCTAATTCTGAGTTTCTTACTTTTCCGTAGGTCATACCATCGTTAACCTGATCTAAATCTCCCGTTAAATCTGTTAGTGAAGTCGCATTAGCCTTATACCAGCTGATCCCATCGTCAATATATAAAAAGCCTACATTATCACCACTTGTAACGAAATAGAAACGTCCTTTATATCCTGCATTTGGCCGATCATTATAAGAACCCATTAATGCCCGGCCAATAAAGATATTCTCTACCCCATTGCCGACAAATACCTCGCGCGAATCAGTACAAAAACCCAGTTCACCCTCTGATAAAGCCCCATAACCCTCCAGTTGTGTTTTGGTACCTCTCCTGATTTTAATAATCTGATTAGACATTTAGATATTCTCCCTCCTCAAACAAAACTCCCGCCGTCAATTATCCCGTCCATATGTTTAACCGTATCGGCTCTATGACTCTCTATATCTAACTGCATTAATTCTATTCCCTCCTGCAATTCATTAACATCCTGGGCCTCGACCTGGTCACCCCAGCTTTCATAAAATAGAAAGACTCGATCTATTCCGTCCACATAAACAGACAAATAAAGTCGCCAGTTATATTTGTCTTTGGTAACAAGATTATAATTAGTAATCTTATTACCTGTCTTGTCTTTACCGGTCCAGACCTCTACCGTACTTTTAATGACATTATCATGCTTTAAAAAACCCTCACCTTTACCCCCGGTAATCATTAACTCTTCATTGATGATTAGCTGTGGTTGATCAGTAATTTTATCTATCTTTCGATTAAAATCCATTGGAGTGCCTCCTATACCGTTGAATTAATAGGAGTATTTAAATATGCTACCTGGTCATCTGCTAAGGGGATATTAGCATTCCCACCGTTTAGCGTAAAAGTAGTATAATCCAGTACCCCGGCTGTCCCGATAATTAAAGAACCAATATAGGCATAACTGACGGTATTTTGTTTAAAGGCAATCTCTTCCCGCAGATAGTTAATTATTTTAGCCTCGATGGCGGCAGTTACTTCCGGCAAGGTGTAGTTACCGGCCAGCTTTAGAGTCACATTGATATTTAAGGGGACTCCGCTTGCCGAAACGACAGTAACATCTGCCCCGATCGGTCGATTTTCTTCGATATGTTGGTAAACCTTACTCTCTAATAGCTGATCAGCCGGTTCCCGGTTAGCATTAATAATAACTACCTTGACTGTGCCGGCCCCTCCCCATAACGGGAAAACCCTGACATCCCCCACTCCGTCTACTTCCTGGGCCCACTTCTTATAATGGTAGATATTCCCGCTGGTCGCCGGGAGCCTTTTTTCATTTAAGAATCTCGCCAGTAATTCCTGATAACTCTCCATATCTGTCCCGTTTGTAACTGCTTCTGGGTTGGTAACACTATTAACTCCCACCACCTGAACAGGGAGCTGGGTTATTACCTCCGCCGGGACATTATATTTCCGCCCGATTTTTTCTGCTTCTATGGGCACACTGACCGTTCCTGCCGCAATTGTAACCGACTCTGTAGTAAAATACCTCAACCCACTCGGGGTCTGAACAATGGTGCCTTTAGGTATATCTGAGCCAACACTGCCCTCAAACTCTACCTTCGCAGATGCCTTTGTGCCATCTTTGCGGTAGACCCCGAACTCATTAGCCCGCTTTTCTAAAAAAGCACTGCCGCCATCAACTTCCAGGGCGGTATCAGCAAAAACAAGTTTGAGTACCTGGTCTAGCCGTAAATGGGCTTTTGCTAACTCTATTGCGGTCGGGCTTACCGCATCATAGACAAAACTACCCTCGGTCCGGTCGATATTACTGGTTAATCCACTTAAAATACGCTCTTTAATTGCCTGACTGGCATTGTCCGCACTATACATCTTCAATCCTGACCTCCCCGTAAACAGTCTCTGCAGTAAATTTAAACTCCAGGCTATCTTTATTAAAATTTACTTTAACTTCCCTAAGATTAGTTATATACGGACTAATTAAGAGGGCTTCTTTTAGATAACGTCTACCCTGACTCAAAACATAACCCTCGCTCTGCTCTTTACCGATCATTTTTTCCAGATCGTGTCCGTAGTCTTTTGAATAAATTGGAAACCTGGCTTTCTGTGTCTTTAAGGCTTTATAGATCCATATTTTTACTGCCTCTAATCCTTCAACTATCTTGAATTTGCCATCCTCCAATTCAAATTGATTCTGCGTAAAATCCCACTTATATTCACGGAGTAAAGGTAACTCATTATTGTTATTGATACTGGTAGCCACCCGTCCATCAATAAAAGGAAAGATACTCATCCCATCTTCACCACCCTTGCTAAGATAAAATATTTTTGCCTGTCGTAGGTAGGAACAACAGCTACTAAGTCTCCCCACCGCAGTGTATCGGTATAAAGGAAATGACCCTCACTGGCAAAGGGATTATTTTTAATCAGTTCACTGACCTCGCTGCTGGTAAAATTATGATTATGGTCATGGCCATTGGTCAGAAAGGCAGAATTAGTCACACTGGCCATTTCGGTAGTACCTGTCGCTGTCTCCGTATAGTTTCCGGCAATGGTACTATTGTCGTCATTAACGGCATTACCGGCATTGATTAAATCTAGATCAGCAGTATTAAAACTAAAGTGGGAATATTGTGCCGCACCAGTATCCTCATTCCCGGACTGTTTTGGTATTCGGTAACGCCTTTTATATTTCGGTAGTAAATAATCGGCAATCAGGATATCCCGCTGGTCTACTTCAATATTATTAAACTTTACCTTTAACTCAGTTAACCCTTCACTGGTAACCTTGACATGGGTAACCTCTGCTAAAATTATTGAAGGAGGGTTAAATTTGCTCCCCTCCTGCCTGATCGCCTTAATTAACATACTATATGGGTCCCGGTCCATCGCTAACCCTCCTTAATCCCCTGAAAATCCAAATTCAACTTAACTGTATATTTATTATTGGCCCATTGATGTGTATCACCGGTAATCCTAAATACACCGACTAATCCGGTATACTGATCAGAGAGCTCTATCCCAGAACCGGCAGTCAGACCAGTATTTCCGACGGCTTCGATCTCAGCCTCGCCGGATATGCCCTTTAAGCGGTTAAGGGCTACCTCCTGCATATCTTTATCGCTTTCCGCTGCTACGACCTGCTGAAACTGGCCGTAATTTTTTATCGATTGCTCATTCTTAACCTCGGCGATAGTATTACCCTCGCCATCGGCAATCTTAACCAGATTAACCATTTCCTCCATATTCTCAGAATACCTGCTATTAGTTAATGATTGTTCTTGCAATACCCCTTTGATTACGATCTCACCCTTTTCGCTCAACTGGATTTTACCCTGGTTCATGCCAAGTTTATATTCTTTGCCGTTTTCCTTTCCGGCCCCCCGATATGCCTTGCTGATAATCTCATAGAGGTTGTGTTCACCTATCTCGATAAAACTCTGCGGCAATCCGGTAATAGCTAATGACCCAACCTCGATTCCAAAGTCTCCACAGATTTTACGGGTAATATCCTCAGGGGTTATCTCCTTGAAATTGTAGGCAGCATAGTTTTTCAAGAGAAAAATAGAGGCTTCATAGGCAGTAACGTTAATCGAAGTTCCTTGATACTCTTTATCATATTTAAAGACAAACCCCCTGAATATCTCATTAGCACCCTCAAAAACCTGTATTAAGTCCCCTAAACCTATTTCTATTTCAGGAATATGGGAATCGGTAGCTGAGGAAAGGATGGGGAAAGCTACTTTTCTGGCAACCTGGTCATCACTTCCACTCCAGACGAGTTTCGAAGTATATTTAGTAATGTCTTTATTATTTAGATTTACTCGCACTTACCACTAACCCCCTTGTTCAAACTCCCGGTACTCTTTAAGGTTTAAGGTAAAATAGACATCGCCGGTACCGTCTCTCTCCCCATACTCAAAACTCTCCACTAAAACAGGCAGATTAATATCGGTTTCGGTAATAATTAACCTGAGCAAACTACCCCCTAATCGCCACTTATTCAACAGTTCAACACAATCATAGGGAGCAGGGAAATCCCGGTATTGTACGAAATTATATACCTGGGTCGGAAAAAAGGAGTTAATTGTGATAGTATCCAATTTCCGCTGCCCTTGAATGGCAACCTCGCCAATCCCGTTTAGTTCTTCAGTATTGATCTTGATCGACTTATTAATCGAGAATGTCTGTGGAGGTACGGGTAGTTCCAGTGTTTCCTTTTCACTTTCATTTTCCAGGATAAACTCTAACATGATTAAGCACCCCCATAGTTATTTAATCGCTCCATTACCCCACAAGCCAGTCTGTTGGCAACCTGGTCAACATCCATTTCTTTTTCAAGCACCAGCGTATCAGCTAGTTTTGCCAGATTAATCGAATTGACCTTAGTACGGTTGTCTCCTTTAGCTGCCGGCAATTTTAAATCCTCCGGGGTTAACAACGGGGAATACTCCAGACCAACTACCCCCAACCCGCCGGAAGTCAGCTTTTCGGCCTGTTTCAACTGTTCACCTTGTTTTTCATTCTGACGGATTTCGTATTCCAGACCAATCTTCTTTTTCCATTCCTTAACACTATCAGGTAACAACCAATCAGGTATTATGTCAATTATACTTGCAATACTATTTTTAATCGAAAGCCAGATATCGGCGAAAGTTTTTTTGATTGATACCCATACCTCAGAAAGTGCTTCTTTAAGAGATACCCAGATATCCGTAAAAGTACTTTTTATTGAAGTCCACACCTGGGTTAATCCATTTTTAACCCGATCCCAGTTTTTAACAAGCAGAATACCCAGACCGATTAAAAGCCCAATACCGGTAATCAGCAACCCTATTGGATTGGCATTGATCACAAAATTAACTGCCGCAATGGCCAATTTAACCGCCTTGATAACACCTACTACTGCCGTTATGGCCAATTTAACGGCCTTAATTGCTCCCAGAATACCGTAGATTACACCGTAATAAATCCCCCAGGCAATCGCGATACCTTTTATAATATCAATAACCCATTTCCATTGATCAAAAGCCTCATATATTTTGAGGACCAGCTGCCTTATCCCGGCCAGGGCACTACCAAGCACTTCGATTACCGGTCTGGCAATACGCCAGATTATTTGCAGGCCGGCTTTAACATATGGCGATAATACCTTAACCATGTTAATAGCCAGACCGATACCCTCTGCTATAAGCGTACCAAATGCCCGCAATGAATCCTGATGTCTGTCGATAAAACTAATAATCCCCTGCATTACCGGTTTTAGTTCTTCAAGTATTTTTAAACCTGACTGCACCATAATATTCTCTAGCTTTCCTTGCAGCGTATTCCACAGACCTGAGCCGGTCTTTGCATACTTTTCAACCCCACCGGCAAAAGTCGGTTGCACTCTTTGCTTAATTATATTCTGATATGCTTTCGTCAACTGTTCCTCAGTTAAATCAGTTATGGCTGCCGCATCTTTGACCCCACTTGCCTTTACTAAGTCCTCAGCAGAAATTGCCAGTCCAAACCCGGCCAGACTTCCGGTTCTACCACCTTTTAATTCTGCCAAAGCCTGCATTGCCTCCTGGACTGATCGTCCGGGGTTTACTGCTGACATATTTTCAGCTAACTTGACTAACTCCATTGCCAACCCGGTATCACCCTTAGTAATTTTAACGGCAGTTGTGCCTGCTTGCATAACCTCTTTGATACTAAATGGAGTTTGATCGGCATTATCCTGCAAATCCTTGATAAACTGGTCTTGCCTTAAAGTTACTTCTTCTTGGTTTAATCCTTGGTTATTGACTGCAATAAAGTGTCGTACCGCTGTTATCTGTTCTTCCAGCAATGCCCCACCCTGCACTGATTTAGCTAATACCAGACCAACATTATTACTAACTTTTCCGATGACCCTGCTGGTTAACCCTAACTTTTTTAGCCTTTCTCCGATCACTTTAAGTTTACTTGAGGCTTTATCCTTAATCTTGATTTCCGGACTGTATTTAGTTCTAAAGATAGATTTTAATTTCCCGCCAATTAATTGAATTGGTTTGGTAATTAGATCTTTATACCCTAAGCTAATATCCAGTCTTTGTGGTAATGACTTCATTTTACTCCGGACAGTATTAAGCTGTTCTTGCACCCGCGCTGTAATTTCTTTAAACTTGCTCTGCTCTTTAACTGCTTGGCGGATCGCCCCAGTAAAGTTATCCTCTAAAACCAAAGCCATTTTCAAATCCATCACCTCAGCCCCCCTTTCATTACATTGATAACAGGTAAGGACAGGCAAAACCGTTCTTTTGCATTTGTCTTTTAATTTCCCGCCTCTCTTCGATCTCTTTTAGGAAAAAAGCCCGAATAACCGCCTCTTCTCCCCGCTCCAGCCGATAAAAATCAGACGGACGGATCGCCTTTTCTTTCCAGCAATAATACATTAATTCTGTATACCCGTCCGTTTCAATTAGTTTTTTACTTCTTCAACAGCTTTATCACCGAAACCCGACAGATCGGAGATGACGTTATAAAGCCTGGTGATCTCACCCATTAAAAATAGTTTATAGACTAACTCTTTCGGGGTAACTGCCCCCAATTTTTCCCTGAGCTCCTTATTCTTTAAATCAGGCTTATAGACTCCTTCCAGTACAGTAAATATCTGCATATCAGCAATATTAATATCTGCTTCTCCATTTACGATACGTGTACTGTTCTCCTGTATCTCCTCCGATTTGCCGGGAGAAATAGCCCGACAAGTAACTAAAAACTTTTCTCCTAAGGCTTCCGATAACCTGGTGATCTCTACCTGTTTTTCCGGCACTTTGATCTTTGTTAAATCTGCCTCCAGGAGTATATCAAGTATCCTTCTTTTCTTTTCCTGTTCCTTGGCATTTGCCATCTAATATCTCCTCCTTTTAGTTTGGCTGTTAAGAAAAAAAGAGATAAACCCCTGGCGGAGTTTATCCCTTAGCATTTTACAATTGTTCTTCACCCTCTTATCCGGCAATTTCATCTAAAAACTGATAATCAGTAAAGGTAAAGGGATGCTCGACACTACCCAGGGTATTAACCTCCCAGTTTGCCAGGGTCAAACTGTCAAATGAAACATTTTTTATGGCTACTCGCTCTGCCCCATAACTATCAGGGTCAGCTAATTTAGAGATAATCGTAAAACGCAGGTCTTTTCCCTCTTTTAACATTGTCTGCATAGCCTTGGCCATCCGGGAACTAACCTTATGCAGTGTAATTGTACCTGAACCTTTCCAACCGGTCATTTTGGTGTCGGTAGCTAACTGTCTCGGCAGACTAACCTCCTCTTTGTTAATCTCAATATTTGCTTCTAAACCCGAAGTCTCAGATACCTTAGCATCATCCAGCCATGCTTCTCCAAAAGTTCCGTTAATAATACGTTTAGCTTCTAATTCGGCCATGATTAACCTCCTCTTTAAATAAAGACTCTCATCGTAATATCTTCGATTGCATCCAGGGGTTTAAGCACTGCCCCCAAAAAGACTTTATCGTCAGTCTCCGCTTCTTTAATTTCCTGTTCGGTCATACCGGCGACGTCGGTCCCTTTACTTAATAAATAGGCCCTTTGCACCTCTACATCGACAAAGACACTGTTCTGGTCTTTGGCTAAAATATTATCCAACTCCAATTGTTCATTATAACCGGTAATAGCCATTACTAATAATAGCTTATTATCATATGAGTTTGCATATTTACCGATATAGTTATCCTCGGCTGTCCTGACGATGTCGGTATACCATAAGTCCAGAATATCGACAATTTTACACTTTTGCCAGTCAGCGGGCTTATCCTGATTAGTAGTTATTAGCGAGTTAATGGCCCGTCCGACTTTAACCTTTTCACCATCATGGAATATTACGAATTCACCGGCATCGATCTTGCTGTCCAGTTCTGATTTAGTATAGGATGGTACATTATCAACCTCAGGAAGTGGGGCAAATGTTGCCGAAATCTGTAAAGGAGTACCGGCTAATAGCCCGGCAATTCGAGGCGTATACTGTTTAGCTGTATAGGTTTTCCCCCCGACCTGAATATCTTCGGTAGTAAAATTGATAATACCTTCATAATCAGCAGCTTTATTAGCCAGGACTGCTTTAACCTTTTTACCCATATTATCCCGCCAGGTCTTAATCTGTAGGAATAGGTCATCGGTATCCGTTCTGGTGAAGTCGTCTGCTTCCGGCATAACAAGGTAGTCGAAATTGACTAACTCCAATGCCCCCAATACTTCTGCTAATGTATTGGCACCACTGGACAGATTGGCAATATAGGCCTTAATCATTTTAGGAGGGCGTACATAACCGATCATTGCCTTTTTCAGATAATCAATATTATCTTCCTTTAGCCCGGCCGGAATATCCTCTAATGATACTAGCTCATGCAGGCCTAATGCCGTGGAATCATCGAGAATGATCGCAACGATACCCCTTTCCCCTCGTTCGATGGCAGAAATACCCACACTTTTAAACTCAATATTAATTGATGGTAAACCCATTTAGTTAATCCCCCTTAATTATAATAGTTATTTATTTTAATCTGGCCCATCATCGTATAATCCTCAATTACCTCCTGACTGTCAATTAAATATAGATCGAGGAATAGTTGGACCTCCCCATTGACAACCGCGATCCGTCGATCTGTTATTACAGCAGATCTATCGGTATTAACTATCGGCAACTCCGGTCTATTAAAAATTTGACGTACCCCTTCCATCATCTCTAACTCCAGAATTCTGTCAACTGCTCCTGCTTCATTGATGGGCGAAAAATAAACGACCTTAAAGGTAAAGTTATCTTTAAAAACCGTCTGATTTAATGCCTCTGTATCACCACTGACCAACTCAATAAAAAAAGAGGGTCTGACCAAAATCTCCGGTATTTCCTGTAAATAATGAGTAGTATCAGGGTAATACTCACTTAACTTCATGCTGATACTAGCTAGAAATTTCTTCATCTCCCTAACCCCTTTTCCATTAGGTTTATTCTTGATCCCAAAGCGCCAGGAGTTACACCCAGGACCTGCTGTAGATATATCCCGGTCTCTTTCTCAAGCAGCGAGCTAAATAATGCTTGGAGAGTTTCCACTTTACCTAAAATTGCCGCATAGCGCTTGTCTTGCTCCTCAATGCCGATAAAACTGACGACATCAATAAACTCCTTAAATTTTGCATCCATTCCTTGATCGATTAGAGCATTGATTATCTCTAATTTTATCTCTAAAATCCTTTTTCGCTCGGTCACATGTTGGTTTTTAGTTTTGAACTGTTCCTGCAACCGTTTTTCTGTCTTTTGAACAGCCTGAGTCACCCTTCTGTCCACTTCTGACCGTAGTTTCTTTTGGTACTCTTCTTTTAACTCCTCCACAGTCTTGGTGGTTTTAACTTCCCCGGTCATTAATTAATTCCCCCTTTAAGCAAGTTAGTTTTTATCGAGCCTTCAGATATAAATAATATTAAAAAAAGACGGTAGCAACCGTCTTAATAACTAACGAAGTTTCGCTAAAAACTCCCTTCACTTATATACTCACGTTTTAAATGCTTTTAGAATTAAAAAACGTAATTTTTTTCAAAATAATCTATAGGCGATGACAACTAGCAAAGTGCCCGGGACTAACCTCACGTATCTCCGGAACCTCTTTTGTACAAACAGCCATTTTCATGGGACAACGGGCATGAAAACTGCAACCGGCCGGCCGGTTGAGCGGATTCGGAATCTCACCGACCGATTTTGCTTTTTCCGGTTTAAGTCGCTCTTCTTCCTCACTTAAAACGGGGATGGAAGATAAAAGCATCTGTGTATAGGGATGGAGGGGATTTCGGAAAAATTCGGTAGTTTCAGTATACTCGCACAGATCGCCTAAATACATAATCGCTAATCGGTCACAGATATTACGAACTAAACATAGATTATGGGTAATAAAAAGATAAGACAGGCGTTCTCTTTTTTGTAATTCGCTCAACTTATTGGTGATCTTGGCCTGGATCGAGACATCAAGGGCACTGGTGGGCTCATCAAGTACAATAAAAGAAGGTTCGGCTATCAGCGCTCGGGCGATGCAAACCAATTGTTTCTCTCCTCCGCCGATGGCGCGGGAGTATTTATTGAGATAACTCAAGGGAAGGCCCACCCGAAACATCGCTTCTTCGATCCGGGATTCCCGTTCAGCACTGGTTAAATGTTGATCCCCATATAACTGTGATGGGGCTAAAAGAATCTGCCGAATCGTTTTGCGCGGATTTAATGAACCACCAGGGTCCTGGAACACCAGCTGGATATCACGTTTAAGCTCTTTACTCCGCTCTTTATAACTCTTGGTCAGGTCCTGCTCCCCCTTAAAGCTAATCATCCCGGCTGTCGGCTCATAAGCACCTGCAATCATAAAACCAATCGTCGATTTTCCCGAACCGGATTCACCGACCAGACCAAAAATCTCCCCCGGACGGATCTGAAAATCAACCCCATTTACCGCAACCAGCTTGCCCTGCTTAGTTTTGAACTCTTTGCGTAACCCTTTAACATCTAAAACCAGCTTCTGCTCCATTTACTTTCCCTCCACAGACATAATATCATTTAAGCCATCACCGAGTAAGTTAAATCCCAAAACGATCAGGATCACCAGAAGAGCCGGAAAAACAGTTAGCCACCAATATTCCGGGAGATAGGAAATACTATTAGAGACCATTGCCCCCAGTGATGGGGTGGGCGGTTGTATCCCCAGACCGACAAAGTTCATGCTCGAGGCAATGATAATAATACTTCCCATATCCAGACTCATTTTAGTTAGAATAGAAGGATATATATTAGGCAGGATTTCTTTAAAAATAATCTTTAATACATTGATCCCGGACAATTTGGCATACAGTACATATAATTCATTGGAAACTGAAATAACCAGGTTATAAGTTAAGCGGGTGTACCAGGGCCACCAGGCAACAGCAATACCGACCGAAGAAAAAAAGTAACTGTTAGTAAACATCGTACATATTACCATAGCCAGAATCAAAGGGGGAATTGACATAAATAATTCAGTAAACCGCATGACAATAGTTTCCAGCCAGGTTTCTTTATAATAACCGGCCAAAAGCCCCAGTAAAATGCCAAATGGGACCGCTAAAATCAAAACAAGCAGGCCAATTGCCAATGAGTAGCGGAGACCGACCAGCATTCTGCTAAAAATATCGCGACCATATTCATCAGTTCCGGCCAGATGCTGTCGACTGGGCGACTGAAAAGTCCGGGTAAAATTGACTGATAATCCGCTATCTTCAGGATAAGGAGCCAAAACCGTCGCAAAAATAGCTAGAAAAAAAATTACCATAATCACTGACAAACCTAACAGTGAAAGGGGATTGCGCGAAAATTTATACCAAGATTTCTTTAAGGCCTCAAGGCGAGGGTTAAAAGATTTTTCAACTCTAGATTTCTTCATCAATTTACTCCTTTATCTTGATTTTCTCCTTAAATCAGCCTATACCTCAAGACTGATTCTGGGGTCAAGCTTGGAAACCCCGAGATCAATTAACATATTGACAATAGCAAAGACGATCCCAAAGATAAAGGTAATTGCAACAATACCATAGGGGTCTTTATTCATGATCACATTCAGACTATATTGAGAAAAACCGGCATATCGAAAAATAACTTCAATAATAAAGGCATTACCCAGTAAAGCCCCAACCTGTAAGCCGTAAATAGTAAAGGTCGGTATAAAGGAAGGCTTCATCATATGCTTCATGATTAATCTAATTCGCTTCACCCCGGCCACTTCAGCAAATTGAATGTAATCAGCATTTATATTCTCAATCATCGAAGAACGATGAATTCGGGCTTGATAAGCAATACTGTTCAACGAAAGACTTAAAGCCGGCAGAAACATATATTTAAGGATCTGACCATACAGGGCAAAATCTCCGGCCAGCAAAGCATCCAGTCCGAGCATACCGGTCCTTGTCATCGCCGGATCAATTTTCGGCATCCCCCCGATTGGAAACCATTTCAGGATATATCCAAAGAGCAACATAAAAAATACACCAAAAGCATAGGGGGGAGTTACTACTCCCAGATAGGATATAAAGCGAACCAGATTATCCAACCAGGTATTTTTAAAAATCGCTGATATTGTTCCCAGTAAAACCCCCATTACTAAAATCATGATCCCGGAATACAAAGCAAGCTCAAGGCTTTTCGGTAAATATTCAGCAATATCGGCACTTACCGGGCGATGGGTATAGAGTGACAGGCCGAAATCCCCCTTGGTTACTATCCCCTTCAGCCAATGGGCATACTGAATCACCAATGGTCGATCAAAATATAACTCACTGCGCATTTTTTGGACAGTCTCTTCCGACACCATTGGTCCCAATGAAATCCGAACGGGATCTCCGGGTATCAATCTGATAAAGGCAAAAATAACAAATGATAATACCAGTAAAACGACCAAAATATGAATTAATCTCTTCAGTACCAAGAGATAGGCAAGCCTCATCATATCACCCCTCTGTTTTTTAAATAAAAGGCGCTGGAGGCGCTGGATTAAAAAACACCTCCACCGCGCCGGTCATTAATTAAAACCTATCAGTTGCAGATTACTTCATTGCAAAATCGGCATAATAATAGTTGTATTCAACAATCGGATGTGGTTTTCCTTGACCGATCCGCCATGAGAAGACATCACTATTCCAGACCGGTTTTAATACCGATACAAAGGTATAGACCGAAGGAACAACCTCATTGACCAGATATTTTTGAATATCTTCATATTTTTGTTTGCGGGCATCGGCATCAATTGTTCCCAGTGCCTCCAGGATCATGGTATCAAACTTATCGTCCAGGAGCCATTCGTTCTGGTTCCAGTTCCCGGTAGTCCAGGAAGCATATTTAAACTCGAGAATCGAACCGGCTTCCAGATAATTAGCTGTACAGAAAGCATTGGTAATATGCGGGCTGGTCTCAATAACCTTTTGATTGTTACAGAACAAGACCCAGGGAACTTCGTTGATCTTTACACTAAACCCAACTGCTTGCAGGTCGTGGGCCAGGACCATAGCCAATTTATCAGTATCACCATTACCCTGAATATAGGCGAGGTCAAGCGGATAATCCTTTAATGTATCGGCATATTTCGATTGGGCGATCGCTGCTTTGGCCTTTTCCGGATTATAATAATAGTTATCAAAATTACTACTGGCTCCCCAGAGAGTGGGAGGTACCGGTCCTTGAGCTTTCGGCATCCCTCCGAAAATCTCATTCATCAGCTCATAGTTGGTCGCATAGGAAATTGCTTTGCGAATATGCACATCATCAGTAGGGGGTTTTTTAGTATTAATCATAAAGTAGTTTAAACCAAATTCAGAGGCATTACCATGGATAATCCCTTCGTTCTTCAGCAAAGCCTGCAGGGTTTCTTTGGTCTGATGACCATGGACCATGTCGACATCACCGTTAGCAATCAGCATCTTGGTAGTAGAAGGTTCCCGTACCTGGGTAATCAAAACCTGGTCCGGGGCTTGCGCGGGAATTTCCCGCCAGTAGTTAGCATTTTTTTCGAGCTGAACCGATTGGCGGATCTTAAACTCTGTGACGACATAAGGTCCGGAACCGGCCGAATTAGTAAGCAAATATCCTGTCCCATAATCGCCATTAGCACCAAAGCGACCTTCCGAGAGGGTATTAGCTTCTAACAACTTCTTATTGACGATCTTAAAACAATCCAGGGTAGAAAGAAATGGTCCAAAGGGGATCTTTAAAACAAACTCAACCTTGTAATTATCAATAACCTTGACTTTATTGACAATATCTTTAAAAATAAAGGCATACCCCTCGCCGATTTCAATCATCCGTTCCATACTGTATTTAACATCAGCGGCAGTTAACGGATTACCATCACTAAAGACCACATCCTCACGGAGCTTAAAAACCCAGCTCCTTCCATCATCAGAAACAGTCCATTCGGTCGCAATAAACGGCTCGGGAAAACCATTGTCTTGATTAGGCGTCACCAACGACTCATAAACATTAACAAAGATCATATTGTCGTTTTCACCAGAGCCCCGGGCCGGGTCCACCGTCTCCGGAGTCGCTGTTGCCGTGGTCCTCAAAACAGTAGGATTACTCTCCGCTGCACTTACACCCCCAACAACCAAAACAAGCACTAAGACTAAAAAAATACTGGCCAACACTTGTAAGTCTTTTTTCATTACTCTCTCCTCTCTTATTCATTGTCTTTAATTAATTGGTGAATTGCCAGGCCATACATCTTGGCATTTTGCCTAATATTATCGGCAAGGGTCTGTTCATTCGGTGAATGAACAGTTAGCTTCTCATCGGGATAGACCGAACCAAAACAGACACAATTGGGGAATGCCCGGGCATAAGTACCTCCACCAATTGAGTGGATTACCGGCTCTTCTCCGGTGACTGATTGATAAACAGCACAGAGCTTTTTAATCAATGGTGAGTCGCCGGGAACATAAAGGGGGGATTTCACAACCTGCTCCACTAATCGATAACCCTTTTCCCGCCATAAAGCCTTGACTTGTCCTAAAATATTCTCAACCGAAAAAGTAACCGGGGTTCTGATGTCAAACTGAAGGGTAAGTCGACCGTTTTCCAGGTTAATCTTCCCCAGATTTACCGTCAATGCACCGGATAGCTCATCATGACAGGCCAATCCCATGGCAGCCCCATCCGGTGTTTCTCCTACCAGATGTAAAATTGTTGAAAACTCGTCCTTGAGCTCTTTGGCAAAACAATCACCAGAAACCAGCCAACTGAGCAAACCCAGTATTGCATTGATTCCCTGTGCCGGTGTCATCGCATGGGTACTCTTACCCTGACAAGTCAGCTCCAGGATGCTTGGCCCTTTTTCTTCTATCTTAAAAGTATGACCGGCCACCCACGGTTGTTCTTCGATTGCTTTCGCTATATTAGCCCTTTGCTCGGGAGAACAAAAAGGGAGCAGGGCTGTTGCCCGGGCAGGTACCAGGTTGCTGGCTTCTCCGCCGTGAACGGACAACCCCGAACATAACTCCACCGGTAGTTCTTTGGAAAAACTCACCGTAATAATCCCTTTCTCCCGGTTCACTACGGTAAACATCCCATCCGGACAGATACTGGTAGTTGGACTTTCACAATTGGTCCGATAATATTTGATACAGCCCCAGCCACTCTCCTCATTAGTACCAATAATGATCCGAACCCGTTTCTCAAAGGGGATACCCAATTCTTTAAGGGCATACAGTCCATACAGGGCTGAAAGCAGTGGTCCTTTATCATCAACCACACCTCGCCCACAAAGATAGCCGTCCTTTTCGCTCAGCTCAAAGGGAGGGGTATCCCAGTCCGCTAAATCACCGGGTGGCACAACATCTACATGAGTTAATACGCCGATCATTTCAGAACCTGAGCCCCAGTCAATCGTACCTACATACCCTTGATGATTACGGGCTGTAAAACCCATATTCTGGCCCAGATCCAAAACCATTTCCAGGGCAGTTTGAATGGCCTCTCCAAAGGGCTTGCCCGTGCTTGGAGTTCCTTCGACACTTTCGATCGCCACCAACTGCCGTAAATTTTCCAGTAGTTGATCAAAATTAGCGTCAATCACCCGGGAAATATTCTGTAAAACTCGGTGAGCCATGGCTTAATACCCCGAAACTTTTAACTCTTTACAAATCTTAACCAGTCCGGGTTCGACATAGAAACCATCCTCTTCGATCGCTACTCCGTCCAAATAGATGGAAGGATTTAAAACCATCCCGTCGGTATGGTTAGCCGCAACCCAGCTTTTACCACCCAGGCCTTCCCCCTGTGTCCCGATCCCAACTTCAACACAACCGAAAATTCGTTCATCCTCTTCGATTCGGCCGGTAGGTTCAGGAACTCCCGGATTAAAACCACAGGAAATATGAGCTATCCAGTACATCTTTTCATCATTCCAGCTCTCCATCCACTTTCTAAAAATAATGGCTTCACGGCCTTCACCTTCAATTTTAGTTACTACTCCCTTTTCAACGGTAAGGATAACCTTATTTTTCATCACCCCAATTTCCTCCGGCGGAAATAACCCACCATCAAAGACCAAGGTCCCATTGATCGTATCCTCAATCGGACACATTGATGTTTGTCCTCCTAACATAACAGAAATCCCCTTCTGATCGGCAACGGTCCCACTCTGTAAGCATTCACGACCATGACAAAGACAGCTAAGATCGGTACCGGCCGGACTGGTAATCCGCATTTCCTTAGCATTATTTATCAAATGACAGATGCGATTTCCTAGTTCAATCACCTTATTATGATCAGGCCGACCGATTACGTTAATCAACATATTAACATCCATAGCGGCAGCAGTAAGCTGACGGGTACCGGCGTCCATCGCTTGCTTCCAACCCCGTGTATAGAACAACTGATAGTCATACTCGATCCAGACGTCAGCAGCCTTGATCGCCTCTAAAACAGGGGGTTTCGGCTCAATCATGATCGCCTGTTCCAGACTGGCCGGAAACTGCACGACAATCGGATAGGCACCCGCTGCTAAGGCAGCACCCGCTGTTGCGTGGACAACCCGTTCATCGGTAGTAGTATCAGAAGTAATTAGCACGGTTTCACCTGGTTCAACCAGCATAATTTCACGAATGATCTTGCGGGCGGCCTGCTGAATTTCCCAGTTCAGATAATAGGTATGAGACTCAGACTGTGTAGATGCTTTCATTATTATTCTCCCCTTTATTTATTTGATTAGCATAAAAAATAAACTTGTAAAGACACTAACACCTTAACCTTCCAACAACAACTTTCCAACCGACTATTCTGTTTTCTGCATATGGTAACAAGCTACTTGCCAGGACTTATTTTGATCAACTGAAGTAAGCGGCGGGGTCTTTTCCAGACACAGCTCAGTCGTTCTCGAACAACGGGAAGCAAAACGACAACCTTGCGGTGGATTGATATAACTGGGAATGTCACCGGCAATACCGTCGGCAAGCCCTTCACCGGTCAGCTTTGGTGTAGCAGCCAACAGGCCAATTGTATACGGATGCTTCGCTTCAGAAAAAATTGTCTGGGTCGAAGCAGTTTCCACCACATTTCCTGCATACATCACATAGATCCGATCAGTCATTTTGCGGAGGGCACCAAGGGCATGACTTACAATCAGCAGCGACTTCTTTTTCTCTCTAACTAAATCGTTCAATAAATCCAAAATTTGTTCTTCAATGGTAACATCAAGAGCAGTTGTAGGTTCATCAGCCAAGATCAAATCAGCATCTTTCATTAACGCCATCGCGATACAAACCCGTTGTTTCATCCCACCGGAAAGCTCAACCGGATAACTATCCAACACCCTTTCCGGCGCCGGCATTGATACTGCTTTTAGACTATTAATCATCATCTGTTGATACTCTTCTTTCTTGAGAGCAGGAAAGCTGCTTTTCAGGATATCAATCATCAGTGTTGAAATCTTCAGGGTAGGGTTCAGAGAAGTTGCCGGGTCCTGAAAAATCATTGAGACTTTTTTTCTGGTATTTTTAATCCCTTTTTTCCGGTCGACTGCCTTACCTCCGACGGCAATTACCTCTTTATTTATGATAGCCGGCGGACTCTGCAAAATAGCCGCAACTGCTTTCAGTACGGTAGTCTTGCCACAACCGGTTTCTCCAATTAGCCCGACCCGCTCCCCTTCCTTCACTTTGAGATCAAGCCCCGGAATTACTTTGAGCACACCTTCATATACTTGATAATCCACTGATAAATTTTTGATCTGTAGTGCCAAATTTTGTTCCATCTCGCCTATTAACGCCTCCTCCTTTCTTCCATTTTTGTTTAGATCTAGCTTTTTTAGGAAAATTTTCTTGATGGTTTATATTTTTTTAAGGCAGTTGCAATCCGCTCCAGGGCATTAACTGCCTCTTCATTATTGCGGAGACAGCCGTGAATAATCCGCAAAAAGCCATTCCCCTGCCTACCATAAACCTTCCCATCATTTACAGCAACCCTGGCTGCTTTAATTAAATAGTTCATCAGCACAGTTGAATCACCTAGCTGTGATACATCGATCCAGCAATAAAAACCCGATTCCGGCATCAGCATTGAAACACCGGGCACTTCACTCAGGATTTGGAAGGAAAGTTTCCGCCGATAATCGAAGATTTTTTGATAAGATTCAATAAATTCTGGGTTTTGTAGGGCGGCAATTGCGCCAATTTGGGCAGCAGTATTAGTGGCACCAATTACATTGACCGCTGCTCCATAAAGAATATCCATAATTTGATCACTGGCAATTAAATACCCCACCCGAAAGCCACTCAATCCCATCCCTTTGGAAACAGAACAAATAGTGACTGTTCTTTCCCACATTCC
Source organism: Halanaerobiales bacterium (assembly GCA_022360715.1). Classification (GTDB taxonomy): domain Bacteria; phylum Bacillota; class Halanaerobiia; order Halanaerobiales; family DTU029; genus JAKSCG01. Next base: position 7,179 of record JAKSCG010000220.1, on the reverse strand, counting down.
CGGTAAAGAAGCCGGTGAAATAAAGTCAAGATCATCAAAGATAATATCCTCAAAAGCCTGATCAACAACTAAAACCAAATCATAGTGACAGACCAACCGGGCCAACTGCTCCAGTTTTTCCCGTTTGAAAACTGTTGTGGTAGGATTATTGGGATGGGTTAGTAAAATCATCTTCGTTTTACTGGTTATTGCCCTTTCCATCGCCACAAGATCGAGTTGATAACCACTCCTTTGCTCTAAAGGAACCGGTACGGTGACTCCGCCCAGCAACCTGGGATTAAGGAAATTACTCGGATAACTAGGATCAGGCACTAACACTTCATCCCCAGGATTAATAAAAATTGACATCGCATAAAACAACCCTGAGTCCGAACCAGGAGTGATAATTACATTCCGTTTCGGATCAACCGTTAGCTGGTTATACCGGTCGCATTTTTTGGCCACTTCTTCACGCAGTTTTAATGAACCGATCGGCATGGTATAATGTGTCGGAGAACCAGACTCAAATTCCTTGATCATCACAGCTTGAACTACTTCGGGCACTATTCGATCCGGATAAAACGGATCGGCCCAACCCATTAAAGTAATATCCTGCTGGGCCAGGGCAGCAAAACCTTCCCCAACATCTGCCTTGGTAACCTGGGAAAATAATCCCCCTTCCACCTGCTGAAAGCCATCGGCAATCTTGCTACGGATGTGTCGAGTCGACATTTATTCAAACCCTCCTTTGTTTGCTAGATAAAACACCACTAGATTAAGGCGATGGCATCGATCTCGATCTGTGCATCCCGGGGAAGTTTAGAAACTTCTACGACAAAACGGGCCGGGGGTTCAGCCCCAAAGAACTTTTCATAAATTGCATTAATTCGCGAAAACATCGTCATATCTTTGACAAAAAGACCGCACTTCAGGATATTCTCCGCTTTCGCCCCGGCCGTTTCTACTAAAGCAAGTACATTTGCCATCGCCTGTTCTACCTGTTCTTCAACTGTCTCCGGCATCTCGCCGCTGATTGGATTAATCGGGAGCTGTCCGGAAACATAGACCGTACCATTACCAACTGTTGCCTGCGAATAAGCCCCGATCGCTGCTGGTGCCTTGTCTGATTTAATCGATTGTTTAATGATCATTCACTCCTTTTTTATTAAAAATATATTATTAAGTAAATTACTTGACATTTAAGATTTGGTTATTATCTAATTCATTTAAATAACGGTAAATTGTCTGTTTTGAAACCTCTAATTGAGCGGCAACCTCTGTAACCGCACCTTTAATTAAAAAGATACCACTATCTTTAAAGGCTTTAACCACTTCTTTTTTCTCCTCCATTAACATTCTGGAAGGCTTGATATTGTGCTGTTTTAGTATTTTTATTATTTTGGTATTAACTAACTCTTTGATGTTAGAACTAAATTCTTCTATATTATTATCAGTTGGCTGATCATTATTTTTGTTTAAAAAGAGTAATTTTTCAATCGCTTCTTTGGCTTCACCCAGAGCGGTTATATCTACGTTGACACAAAGCATCCCAATCAGATTATCTTCTTCATCTCTAATAAAGTAGGTAGAAGATCTTAGAGTCTTTAAGCCATCTTTGGTTTTACCCAGGTAATTTGTGATATAATCCTTACCTTTATATTTTTCCGGTTTATTGACTATTTCCAGGGCAAAATCAGTGATCGTATCATTAACATGCCTTCCGGTTATATGGTTATTTCTAATCGCAATAATTGAACTATCTAAATTCCTTAAATCATGAAGAACCACCTCACAATTTTCACCATAGATTTCGGCAATAAAACCGGTGATCGGGATATAAGACTTAATAATGTCATCAGGTTTCATATGTATTACCTTACCTCCTTATGGTCAAAAAATATGTTTATCTTTTCTTGCTATTTTAATTTTTTATTACTGTGTTAATATAAAATTATCATAGGAATTAATTATTGTCAAGTTCTTTCTCCGGTAACCTCTATTCCCATAAAAAAAAGACCCAGAAAATAATTTTCTGGGTCCGACCTTACTCTCCCCGTTTTCTTCTCAGGGTGACAGATTGGCCTGCTATTCCCCAATTATCTGTTTCTACTTCATCAATAATAACAAAAGTTGTTTGGGGGTTTTTGCCCAAGACCTTTTGTAAAAGATCGGTTGCTCCTTTGATTAGCTTATCTTTTTGCTCTGGGGTAGCACCTTCTTTAGTAATCTTAATATTGACGAATGGCATAACTAATTCACTCCTTTCTTAATTTGATACTATCGAATTGCTATCCTAATATTTGTTAAATTTCCAAAAAGAAAAGGAGTATATCTATTGGAGATACTCCCTGTTTTATATAGTTAATATCACTTACTCTTATATCTTGAGATCAAGTCTAATACCTATCTGTAAATTTACTGATTTATTATACTTAAATTGAACTGTTTCACCGGTAGATGTTGCCAGTGTAACCAACTCCCAATCAGCATCATTGGGGTTAATATCTCTAAGCATTGTGCGTAAGTTTTCTATGTTTTCACTCACTGAAGTATTAGAATATCTTTCAAATCCACCTACATAAGTTTTGTTGTAGGAATATACAAATTAAATAGTCCAGCAATTCTCATCCAAGACCCCCTTTGTTTTATATTTAAATGATATTTCGTTATAATTTTGTACATACCTTCATTATATCTAAAGATAGTTAAAGATAACTAATATTTTCTATTTTACTTTTACACTTATTAAGACTTATTTTATAATGACTTTAAGGCTTTTATATCAGATAATGTTATGGTATAAAAGGAGGAAAATGTAATTTATTAAAATAAGGGAGGAAGCATTATAACGTGCTGTTAAAACATAACAAACTAAAAGAAGCTAAAAAACCAAGAAAAAATCTTTCTGGTTTTGGGTTTCAAGTAGATCCATGCTTTTAATTATTTCTCAATTATTCTTAAAGAGCCTCCTGAATATGAGTGGACTAATTACGAGCTTATAATTTAGTTATTAAAAAGCCCTTTTGAATAGAAGCGCAAGACTTAGGACAACCAGGAGAATTTAAAGATTTAATAGTAAAGGAAGATTTTATTAAGTAAGGGTTCATCTGATTTTATACTAGGATTTTCTACTGTTGTGTATTTAGATAGTATAGAGGCCAGTCTTGATGATGCTTATGAGTATGTAATATTTAATATGGCTAATACTGAAGGATTTACAGAGGTTGAAGTAGAAAAATTTATTTTTATTTCTCTGTAAGCGCCTTAATAGCTAGTCTGTTCACTGCCGTATTATCAAGGGCTGTTTCCACCTTTGAATCAAGCTTTTCAAGCCGCTCAACCTTCCCCATCAATTTATTTACATTCATCGCGATTGATTCATTTTCAGCGGATAATTTATCTGTCCTGCTTTCAAGTGTCTTTAGTAAAGTGTAATGAGAATCTAACCTTTTGTTCACATCGGTGATCTCACTCTTCACACCACTAATTTCACTCTTCGCATCTGTAATTTCACTCTTCACACCGGTGATTTCACTCTTCACATCCGTAATTTCACTCTTCACACCGGTAATCAGCGAGCTATTTTTTTGAACTTGCTCAAATATTTTTTTCAGCATCGCTTCTGACATTATACCACCTCCTTCCATCTCCTTTATTTACAGTTATTTATATTCTACATTAGTAAAAGGTTTTCCTTTAATTTTTTTTAAAAAAAGAACTTAACTTTGTGCTAAATAAAAACCGCTGATTCCTTTAGACTTAAAGAAAAATCACCGGGGTTTAAAGATTTTTTCAATTTAACAAATCAGATTATGGGAGTGGTTATCTCTTCTCGATGATTGCTTTTTTCTTTTCTTCTGAATAGGACATCCGATCTACTCCTTTTAGTTAGGTGGTAAATTTCGGATAACAAAAGTACATTTTTCTCCACCAGACAACACGGTTTCCACAGGATCAATTATTATTCTTTCCCCAAATAATGGCTCAAACATAGGACGAAAAAACTCAGCTGAACATCTACAATACGTAATTGGGAGACGTAAATTCGTCTGGTTGAAATAATGGCAGTGACAATGCTGCCCGATCAAAGTATCGTTATTGGGACAACCACTTCCACAATCACTAGCAAACATCTTAGTTAGATAAATAGCATTTTCGTCCTGATTATACCAGATTTTTTGACCTATAACACTGTGTTTCTGCATTTCAGCAACAAACTCATTGATATCAATTGAATTGTTATAAATCAAGCTCGCTTGTAAGATTTTATCACTTTCAATCTGACATGGACATGACTTTTTAAATATCTTATCCCAATCACAACTTGCCACCACTCGTTGACAATACTCTTTAAACCCAATCCGTTTATAAAGATTGATTCCATCGGGTTCAGCTCTTAATGATACAGTTTTCAGACCACAATTATATAAGTCACCGATAGCTTTACTGATTACTGCTGTGGCCAGACCTTGCTTTCTATATTGTTTAAGAGTTGCTACCATTTCTAAATCTGCAATCATACCCTGGCTAATGGTAAAACATGCTGACACAAAAATATCTTTGACTAAACCGATATAAAAACGTGTATTCTCTAGACGATAAATATCATAAAACTGCTCGAATGTCATAATCTCACAGCCAAACAAAGCTGTATTAATAATATTGACCCAATGTTTTAAGAGGTTCTTATCTTTTATCTCCATCACTTTAATGTTAGCTGAGTGATTTTGATCTACACTCTCTTCATTTAAGTCCATAGCCATACATACGCCCGATGTATCAATATTAAAGCCTTTCTCAGCAAGTATGTCCGATAAATTAGTTGGAGTTGAATTCAGAGTTATCAGAAAACTATCAGGAATTAAACCTGCTTTGATATTAGCAATTATTTCATCTATCCGTTCTTCAGAATTTTCAGAAGGAATACGGATATTAAAAATACGTTCCGGAGAATTTCTACCGTCAGAAATAACGTACTCTATATCTCCTGAAACCAATTTCATCCCGTTCGCTTTGGAAAGAGTATGCCAATATAATGATATAGCATCATCTATACAATTTAAGTAATATTGTTTATCCATATATTCCATCCTTTCAAATAATATTATTTTTCCATATGCCTCATCCTTAAAGACCAAGCATCAACTAGTCATCTAACGCCATATAGCAGCTAGATGACGATTGATATTCCAGGGTTCACCGAACCAATCAATCGTTTCTGTACCATCGAACTTTTTTCTACAGGTGCGGTATTCCCTAAACTTAATTTTGTTTAAGTTAGGTTTCTTGAGGAGTTTCTTCGACTTTTAATAATAAAAAAGACCCAGTGATTACCTGTATATTAACATAAAATCAGCGGGTCAAACTAAGTGGTTTATTTTAATGTAAAAGTTGTCAAATCAGATTATGGTAGGCCATCAGGGACTCGAACCCTGAACCCCCTGATTAAGAGTCAGGTGCTCTAGCCGATTGAGCTAATGGCCTGTGATATTTTAAATTATATCGACATTAAATTAATTTGTCAAGCAAAAATATCCTTAATTGGGGACTCTCAATTGTTTAGCGCCTGATCTTACCCTGCTGTTTTAACACCGCCTCATATAAAACTATGGTAGTAGCTATTGCTACATTTAGGGAATCACAGTCGCCGTACATTGGAATAGAAATCATTTTGTTGTCAATCTTATACCATTCTTCACTGATTCCATATCTTTCACTGCCAGCAACAATAGCGGTTCTTCCAGGATAAGTTTCTTCGTGATATTCTTGATCAGCCTGTGGATCAGTCAAGTATATTTTAAAACCATTGTTTTTCAACCAATTAATAACCTCTTCGATCTCTGCTTCAATCACGGGAACGGTAAAGTTAGAACCCTGGCTACTCTTAATTAATTTGGGGTGAGTTAATCTGGCCCGTCGGTTGCAAATAATTACACCATCTCCGCCACAACCGTCCACAGTCCGAATAATCGTTCCGATATTTCCGGGTATCTCTACTCCGTCCAGGACTACAACCACATTATTTTTACTTAACCTGATATCGGCAAAATTAAATTTTGGCAATTCACAGACCAACATTAAACCGTCAGGATTTTCCCGCTCACTAATCTTGGCAAAAACTTTTTTAGCGACTAAATAAGTATCAAAATCTTTATTGATCATGAAATCAATCAGACTTAACGCTTCCGGACTATAAACATGGTCTGGGCAGAAGAAAAACGCTTCAATATCTAATTTGTATTCAAGCACCTTCTCTATACCCCAAATTCCTTCAACTACAAAGAGGTTTCTGGGGTTGGATTTGGTATTATTAATTAAATGTTGAATTTGTTTTATTCTACTATGTTTATTACCGGCAAATTTTAATCTTCCCTTATATAAATTAACAAAATACTCGGTACGTTTTTCAATGTCGTTCAAACCGGACATATTCTCCTTCTCCCTTTTTACATGTTTTTAGTTATTAATATTATTCTCCTAACCCTTAAAAAGCCCTTTATTTTGGCTGCTTTTTTTGTGGTTCTTACTCTATTTAACTATATTATAGCATTAAACCTGGAGCTAAATTAAAAAGAAAGAGATTCCGGAAATGACTTTTAAAATGAAATGGTTTGTGAATTTTCCATTAGCTACTAGACCTCTTTGAGCAAAATCAATAGCCTTTCTTCTTTTGAAGAAAGGCTATTGCCATTTTTCAGAACAATTTCATGATGTATCTCCTTAAGCTACCTAATGCTTTCTTCATCCATAATGGGCAAATTACCCATTATAGTATTAAAACTTTGTACCAAAAGTTACGTATTTATATTCTAAAAACCATAATTGAATCATCTAATACTTTTACCTCATTATTTAGTTTTTCCATAGATGATAGCACCTCTTCTATAGAAGCTGTTTGCTCTTCAATGGAGGCGTTTATCTGTTGAGTTGCGGCTGCTGACTCCTCTGTTATTATAGAAATATTTTTTATTGATTTTAATACCTGATCTTTGGTGTCATCAACAACTTTTAAAAGCCCATTCGTTGAATCTATATTATCAACAACCTTATCCATCACATCATTAATTTCATTTAATGATTTTTCCGTATTCACCAAAGAAATATTAGCTTCTTGAACTATTTTACTGGCAACCTCCATTGAATCTTGAGTACCGTTTATAACATTTGTAATTTCATCAATTATCCTTTGTATCTCTTTAG
>JAKSCG010000006.1 GCA_022360715.1 Halanaerobiales bacterium | reverse complement strand
TATGGCTAAAAAAAATAAGGTACTAGTTCACCTGGATGGAGCCAGAATCTTTAATGCTGCCGTTTACCTAAGGTGTGATGTTAAGGAGCTAACCGGGTTTTGTGACAGTGTGATGTTTTGTCTTTCAAAGGGACTATGTGCTCCTGTCGGTTCAATTTTGGCAGGCAGTAAGGAATTTATCAGTAAGGCCAGGAAGTATAGAAAAATGCTGGGTGGAGGCCTGAGGCAGGCCGGAGTGCTGGCTGCGGCCTGTCTTGTTGCTTTAAATGAGATGACAGGTAGATTGGCGGAAGACCATGAAAACATCAAAATACTGGCAGAAGGCTTGGGAAACATTAAAGGAATTTCTATAGAACAAGAAACTCTGCAGACAAATATTTTGATGGCAGATGTAGCAGGTGCAGGCTATACTGCTAGCGAACTTGTTAATGAGATGAAAGACAGGGGAATTCTGACGCATGCAATTACTGATAGAGTCATTAGATTTGTAACTCATCATGATGTTAATAGAGATGATGTAGAGTATGCGATTCAAATTATCAAAAAAACATTGTAAAAACCGAACAAGTGTACTGTGATGTCTGAAGAGGGAGGTGTAAACTAACTAAAATGAGTGAAAAGGAGTTATTGAACCAAATACTGGGGGAATTAAAGAATTTAAAACAGGGTCAAGATGAGTTGAGGACAGCTGTGAGTGAACTAAAGTCAGATGTTAAAAAATTGCAAAGGAAAACGGATTCTATTTTTGAAGAAACCGGAGGATTACTCGAATTCAAAACGGAGATGAATGCTAAAATAACAATTATTGGTAAAAAGGTTAACAGGCATGAAACAGACATCCAACTTCTTAAAAAGGTTGTATCTAAATAACAGATTGAAATGCCGTTTAAGAAATTATTTAACTGCCGGTAATAAAGTGGTTAGAAGCTTAAAAACTTAAATCTTGAAGAGTTGAAGCCATTGCAACTTCATTAGAAGATGCTTTATATCTCGATATACCTGAAAACGTTCCTGTACTCCGGAAAGATAGTTAAATGTTTTCCGGAGGGATTATGTATTGTGATTACTCAAAACCCCCTGTTCCTCTTATTAGGAACGGGGGGTTTTAAGTGTTTAAGTTCTGT
>JAKSCG010000089.1 GCA_022360715.1 Halanaerobiales bacterium | reverse complement strand
TAAAAGGGAAAAAGGAGGTAAACGACAATTAGTATGACTAACCCCCCGAATAATAGTTTTTCTAATAAACCCTTCATTTTATTCTCCTTCCGCACCTAACAGCCTGATATAAAACAAGGCAAACGCAAAAATAATAATAAAAATAATAACCCCGATCGCCGAAGCTAGCCCCATCGACCGATTACCGATTAGTTGGTAGTAATTATAACTGGCCATCGAATAACGTCTCTGGCCGACTAAAACCTGGAACAGGCCGAACACCCTTAAAGAATCCATTGTGCGAAAAACTAAAGCTACTGCCAGCGAGGGTTTTAACAGCGGAAAGGTAATCGAAAAAAACTGTTTGATTTTATTGGCCCCGTCGACTTTAGCTGCCTGATATAATTCGTCGGGAATTAACTGTAATCCTGCCAGGATCAATAAAGCCATAAAGGGAGTCGTTTTCCAAACATCTACCATTACTAATGACGGAAGCTGCCAGTTCGCCAAATTTAAAAAGGCCAGCTGACCGTCTCCCCACCCCGTCTGATCCAGCAACATATTTAACAAACCCATTCGATCGGGGGCGAGGATCCATTCCCAAATCCGTGCTGAAACAATCGTTATTACCGCCCAGGGCAAAAGCATAATTGCCCGCATAACTCCCCGACCGACAAATTTACTGTTGACCACCAGTGCAATCAGCAAACCCAACACCACCTCCAGGGAAACTGAAGTCAGGGTAAAAATGTCAGTGTCGACGATTGAACGGATAAAATCAGGATTAACCGCCCCGATCACAAACCTTCTACCCGGCAGGCCAAATTGGGCTAGTTCTTTATACCTGCTCGGGTAGCGGGGTAGAACAGCAAAAGAAGGTTGATAGATTATCCGGCCTGTCTCCCGATTTAATTTTACTTCTCCGTTATTATCCCGGACAACAGGTAGTTCTTTAACCGTCATCCGCAACAAATTACCATAATTTTTCAGACCAACAAAATTACTTTTATTTACGCTGGCAAAGGTCCGATCGGTAAAACTGGTATAAAAGACCTGACTGAAAGGATAAACGGCAATCAAAAATAGAATTATTAAAGTAGGTAATAATAGTTTGTAAGCCAGGGCCTGTTCCTCCCTTTCCCGCCCGGTCATAATCTTTTTCCCCATTCCCTGATAAACCTCCTGATATACTCCCGCCTATCAAAGCACGGGAGTATTTTCTTATTGCTCGGTTACTATCTCCAAACCAGTTACTTGCTGTAAATCAAACTGCAAATAACCTAAAGCCTGCCGGCTCTCCTCATCACCGGTTAAAACAGCATGGACCGCATGATAGAATAGGTTTGAAACCTGATTGTAATTAGGGGCAGTGACGGTCGAAGGCCGGGCTACCGCATTAATAAAGACATCATATAGTTTAGCATAAAATGGATTGGCACTAATTAGCTCCTGATCTTGGTATAAGGCCTTGATGGTCGGATTGTAGGATGCTTGCAGCGCATTATATTTCTGGGCCTGTTCGGATGTCATAAATAAAGCGACATCGGCTGCTGCCGCAATATTATTACTATAACTACTCAGGGCCAACTGCCAACCACCCAGGGCGGCAACACGCTGACCACCCTCACCGGCCGGCAGTGGAACCACATCGAATTTACCTTTAATTACACTCTCAGCCGCGTTACCAAGTCGATAGCAGTAGGGCCAGTTGCGCATAAAAGCAGCATGACCGGACTGCCAGAGATGACGGGACGGTTCTTCAATAAAACCGGTAACCGCCGGTGGTGATATCTTGCCAATCCAGCCGGCAGCACGTTCAATTGCCGCAATTGCCCGGGGATTATAAACGGTTATTTTTCGGTCTTCAATAATTGTCCCCCCTCCGTGGGAAGCGATCCACTCCAGGGCATTACAGGTCAGACCCTCGTAGACATTACCCTGCCAGACATATCCCCAGAAGTCCTCTTTACCCGCCCCTCTTTCCCCTTCCTGAATCCGGCTTGCCATCTCCTCCAGTTGATCCCAGTTCTCCGGAGGTTTACTGTAGCCATATTTTCCCAAAAGGTCTGTCCGATAATAGAGTAATCCGGCATCAGTATACCAGGGCATGGCAAGCAAACGTCCGTCAACCGTATTATTTTCCACAATTGCCGGAAAGTGAGCCCGGGCTACCTGACTACCCCCATATTGATTCAAATCTACCAGATGTTCAGCCAACATACCCGGCCAGATCAGATCAATGGTATAAATGTCTACTTTATCACTCTCAGCTTCAAAAAACTGTAAGTATAGATTTAAGCGTTCGGTTGAAGAGGCCGGTACTTCTAATATCTTAATCTCAATATCCGGGTGTTCTTCCGTATACATTACGGCCAGCTCCCGGGCCATCTTAATAATGCTACCCCCAACAGCCCAATTAACAACTGTTTTATCGACAGCCAAGACATTAACGGTCAGCAAGCAAATAATTAAAGCTAAAAACGGAACAATCAATAACTCTCTCTTCATCACTCGCCCTCCTTTTTGAAGTTGTTATTGCAGCTTAATATCAGTCTAATTCTTTAAAAAAATGTTATTACCTTTTTTCCAATGACTAAAAGATGTTTTTAATTATTATGCGTCTGCATAATCGGTAAAGATTACCTTTTGAAATTTTTCTTTTTTTGAAAAATGACCGGGATATTAATAGCCCGGTCCATAGCTCCAGGGAACCCCAATCAATAATATTACCTTTGATCAGGTCACATTTTAGTTAATTTACATTATCCCGGGAATGTGATATAATGAAAATGGATTAGATTAACAACAACAGCTGCCAACTGTTGGCTGTTTTTGGCTTTAACCTCCTTTCTAGTAGAATTTTAGATGCTTTTTAACAAATTCAGGGGAAAATAAATAACAAATCATATTACCCCTGTTCATTATGTGTATTGTACCATATTTTTATTGTCTAGTCAATAATTTTTAGTTATTAATTCATAATTTTTAAATCTTAACACAGAAGAGGTGGCGGAATGATTAAAAATAGACTGCCCGTCTTGATGGCTGAAAATGGGATTAAAACAATGACAGAACTCAGTGCGAAAACCGGTCTTGATAAAAACACTATTTCTAACTGGTATAATCAAAAACTTAAACGTTATTCCACTGATACGCTAAATACTTTATGTAATTTTTTTAACTGTCAGGTCGGTGATTTATTAATCTATGTTCCGGAAGAAGAAACGGAATTTTTGCAGGTGGCCGAAAGCCCACCGACAACTTAAATCTTGTTTACATTTGATAGTTAATGTGGAGGAGAAAAACTACCTTTGATCATCCCCCTGGTATTTTAATACGGACGACAAAAGTGGAATGCCGATTGAGCAAGTAATAAAATTAATCAATTTAGCAGTTAAATTCCTGCTGATTTCTTTTTGAAATCCCGTTTGTTTATTTTAAAAACTAATAAGTATTTAATACCGGATAGGTTTATCTATCCGGTTTTGTTCTTATCCTGGAATTACGACAGTAGCCTAGCTCGATCATAGGCTCCCTTTTATGCAGAT
>JAKSCG010000198.1 GCA_022360715.1 Halanaerobiales bacterium | reverse complement strand
TACTGTTGAAACAGGGTCTGGAAGATCAACTGGTTAATTCTGACTTCATTGTGCAAATGAAACGACAGGCTGAAGAGTATTCACTGGATCAATTGCTATTAATTCTTAAAATGGTGAATAATATGAAGGGATATATTAATAGAAATGTCAGACAGGATCTAGCTTTACAGGTTATGTTTTTTAAAATAAGAGCTAAGAGGGTGTAAATATATGTATACCGTAGTTGGGGTAAGTTTTAAACGGGCGGGGAAGATTTATTACTTTGACCCGGGTGAGGTAGAGTTAAAACTGGGTGAAAATGTAATAGTTGAGACTGCCCGGGGAATAGAGTACGGTCAGATCGTGATGGAGAAAAAAGAAGTGACTGCCGAGGAAATTGTTGCTCCTTTGAAAAAAGTGATTAGAAAGGCAACAGAGGAAGACGATCAGAATAATCAGGAAAATAAAGAGCTGGAAAAACAGGCTTTTGATATTTGTTTAAAAAAGATTGAAAAACACACTTTGCCGATGAAGTTGATTGATGTAGAGTATACCTTTGATCATAATAAAATCATTTTTTATTTTACGGCTGATGGTCGGGTCGATTTCCGTGAATTAGTAAAAGACCTGGCCCGGGTGTTTAAAACCAGGATCGAGCTTCGCCAGATCGGGGTCAGGGATGAAGCGAAAATGGTAGGAGGATTGGGAATATGTGGCCGCACTTTATGTTGTTGTGCCTTTTTAAGGGATTTTGATCCGATTTCGATTAAAATGGCTAAAAAACAAGAGTTATCTTTAAATCCAGCCAAGATTTCCGGGATATGCGGTCGTTTAATGTGTTGTTTAAAATATGAATCTAATACCTATAAAAAGATGAAAGAAGAAATGCCGGCTGTCGGAGATAAAGTGGCAATGGAATTGGGTGAGGGTGAGATTGTGGAACGTAATTTGGTTAAAAAAACAGTCAAGGTAGATATTGGTAACAATGAATATGTTGAGGTTGAATTGGAGGAGATTAATGGTTATGAATCAGATTGAGCGGGAGAACTTATGATTGATGAAGAGCTGTTAAAGGCCCTGGCCTATTTTCAGGAACAGCTGGAAGAAATGGCAATCAAGTTCCAGCAATTAAAGGATGTAACATATAATTTGTCGAGGGAAAATCAAAAACTACAGGAAGAGAATCTGGAATTAAAGAAACTGGTATTTAATAAAAAAGCTAATGTGCCGGGTAAGAGTTTCCAGAATTTGATGCATCTATACCGGGAAGGATACCATATCTGTCATCCCAGTTTTGGAGAGAGGCGAAAGGGTGATTGCCTTTTTTGTCTGCAAATAATCAATAGCCAGTCAAAGGAGTAAGCTGATGGAAGAAGTAAATATCTTAATACCGGATAAGTTAAATATTATTCAGGATTCTAATTTCTTTAAATTTGGGAATGACTCAGTTTTTCTGGCTAATTTTACTGAGGTTAAACTAGGGGAAGTGGTAGTTGACCTGGGGAGTGGCAGTGGAGTAATTCCACTGCTTTTAGCTTTTAAAAATAAGCTAAAAAAGGTGATCGGGATAGAAATCCAACCTAAATTGGTTGAGATGTCCCGGCAGAGTGTGGCAATGAATAAAATGGGTGATTTAATTGAGATCATTGAGGGTGATTTACGAAAGGCCTCCCAGCTAATTGCACCGGGTAGTATCGACCTGGTTATTAGCAACCCTCCCTACACTCCTTCTTCAACCGGCAAGGTAACGCAAAAAAGGGAGATAGCGATTGCCCGGCATGAGATTTATGCAACATTGGCTGATGTAATCCGGGAAGCCTCGGCTTTGCTAAAAACCGGCGGTAGAATGGCGATGGTACATCGGGCCTGGCGGCTACCGGAGATATTCAAAATAATGGGAGATTATAATCTGCATCCCAAAAAGTTGTTTATTATCCAGTCACGACTAAAGTCAGTGGCTAAATCAGTAATAATCGAAGCCAAAAAAGCCGGCAACCCGGGCCTGGAAATTCAGCCGGTTTTTATCGTCTATGAAGAAGATTCTGATCAATATACCGCTGAGGTTAAAAGGATTTACGGGGATGATTTTGATGAGTGATCCCGGGGTATTATATATCTGTGGAACACCGATTGGTAATCTGGAAGATATTACTCTGCGGGTTTTAAGGGTTTTAAAGGAGGTAGATTTAATTGCGGCAGAAGATACCCGTCGCACGAGTCAACTGTTGAATTATTACCAGATTAAAACCCGACTGACCAGTTACCATGAGCATAATGAACAGGCTAAGGCCGAGCAACTGCTCAGTCTACTTAAAGAAGGGAAGAATATAGCACTGGTTAGTGATGCCGGTATGCCGGGCATATCTGATCCGGGGCTGGTTATTATCACTAAGGCCCTGCAGGAAGGACTGGAAATAATTCCGGTTCCGGGTCCAACAGCCGCTATATCAGCCCTGGTAGTTTCAGGAATGGCGACAGAGCGTTTTGTTTTTGAGGGATTTTTACCCCGTAAGGGCAAAGAAAGGAAGGCCAGGTTAAAAGAGATCGAGCAAGAGTTTAGAACCGTTATTCTGTATGAATCCCCTTATCGTTTAAGGGAAACACTGACTGACTTATCAGGCTTCCTGGCTGAGCGTAAGATCGCTGTAATTAGGGAGATCAGCAAAATACACGAAGAAAAGATCTATGGACTGGCCGAGGAGATTAAAGAGCAGTTGGCTGAACGTACGATGCTCAAGGGAGAGATCGTGTTAGTTATTGCCGGGAAGGAAAAAGGGGTACCGGCCGACCAGGCCTGGGAGGAAATTAGTCTATTGGAACATACCAGGAGCTTAATGGAGCAAGGTTTAAGCAAAAAGGAAGCGATCAAAGAAGTAGCCAGCTTAAGAAATTTACCGAAAAGAAAGGTCTATCAGGAATTAATAGTACTGGAAGTTGACAAAGAACAGAAAGTTTAATAAAATTAGGATAATAATTAATTATTACATTAATATGAATATAACATAGCTCGAACTATCCAATGTTGAGAGGGGAAAAATAGATGGAACAGAAAACATTTTATATTACGACACCGATTTATTATCCCAGTGATAAATTACATATTGGCCACGCTTATACTACTGTTGCGGCAGATACGCTGGCCAGATATAAAAAGATGTGTGGCTATGATACGATGTTTTTAACCGGCTCAGATGAACACGGGCAAAAGATCGAAAGAACGGCTGCCCAGGCAGGGAAAAAACCGAAGGAATACGTCGATGAGATCGTAATTACCTTTAAAGAACTCTGGCGAAAGCTGGGGGTTGATTATGATTATTTTATCCGGACAACTGAAAAAAGGCATCAAGAGGTAGTACAGCAGGTCTTTAAAAAGATTTATCAGCAGGGAGATATTTATAAAGGAAAATATCAGGGCTGGTACTGTACACCCTGTGAAAGCTTCTGGACGGAAAGACAACTGGCCGCGGAAAAGGTCTGTCCTGATTGTGCAAGGGCGGTAGAGTGGGTTGAAGAGGAGAGTTATTTCTTTAAACTAAGTAAATATGCTGATCGTTTACTGGAGCATATTAAGCAAAACCCTGATTTTATTCAACCGGAAAGCCGGCGCAATGAGATGATCTACTTTATTGAACAGGGCCTGGATGATCTCAGTGTTTCCAGGACTACCTTTGATTGGGGAATCCCTGTTCCTATTGACCAAAATCATGTGATCTATGTCTGGTTTGATGCGCTGAGCAATTATATCACCGCAATCGGTTATCTAACTGAACAAGAGAAATTTAATCACTACTGGCCGGCCGATCTGCATTTAGTAGGTAAGGATATCCTCCGCTTTCACACCATTATCTGGCCGATTATCTTG
Organism: Halanaerobiales bacterium; assembly: GCA_022360715.1. GTDB lineage: Bacteria > Bacillota > Halanaerobiia > Halanaerobiales > DTU029 > JAKSCG01. Next base: position 12,892 of record JAKSCG010000198.1, on the reverse strand, counting down.
ATGGCCCTGGATCTACCCTTGCCAAAACAGGTTTTTGGTCATGGCTGGTTACTATCTAAATCCGGAAAGATGTCTAAATCGAAAGGGAATGTTGTTGATCCCAATCGATTGATTGATCAATTTGGGGTTGACCCGATCCGTTACTACTTGTTGCGGGAAGTGGCTTTTGGCACTGATGGAACTTACTCTACAGAGGCCTTGATCCAGCGGATTAATTCAGATCTGGCTAACGATTTGGGTAATCTTTTGAACCGAACAATTAGTATGGTAGAACAGTATTTTGACGGAGTTATTCCGGAAGCTGGCCCGGCGGAGGAGCCGTTTGATCAAGAATTAAAGGATTATGCTGCTACCACCCTGAAAAAAGTAGCGGTAAATATGGAAAAGTTGAAATATGCGGTGGCAATGGAGGAGATATGGAACTTTATCCGTCGGAGCAATAAATATATTGATCAAACAACCCCCTGGCTACTGGCCAGGGAAGAAGGAAAAAGAGTTCGACTAGGGACGGTTCTTTATAACTTACTGGAAGCCCTGCGAATTATTGCCGGTGTACTTAAACCATTCCTGGTAGAGACCCCAGGTCGAATCGGGGAACAGATCGGGATCAGAACGATGATTGAAACGACAAGCTGGGATGATTTATGGGACTGGGGGCTTGTTCCGGCAGGAATACGGGTTAAGAAAGCTGAACCTATTTTCCCTCGAATAGAGCTGGATGAATATTTGGCTGAATTAGAGCGGGAAGACAATCCTGAACAGGTAGAAACTGTCGATGAGCCGGAAAGCAAGCTAATTGGGTTTAACGATTTTACCAAACTTGACCTGAGAGTAGCAGAAGTAATTACGGCAGAGAAGATTGAGAAGAGTGATAAGTTACTTAAATTGCGGGTAGACCTGGGCCAGGAAAGGAGACAACTGGTGGCAGGGATAGCCAAACATTATGCTCCAGACGAACTAATCGGCCGGAAAATTATCATAGTTGCCAACTTGGAGCCGGCGACGATTTTTGGGGTCAAGTCAAATGGTATGATCCTGGCTGCTTCTAATCAAGAGGGTGAATTAACTCTCACAACTGTTGAAAAGGATATCAGTAATGGCAGCAGGGTCAAGTAATGACTAATTATTAATGGAGAGGTGAAAAGGAATATGAAGGATCGCAATAATATTCCAAAAGCAACTATTGAGAGGTTGCCCCTTTATTACCGTTGCCTTGATAAAATGGAGACCTTTGATGATGTAGAGGTTGTATCTTCTAAAGAACTGGGCGGGAAATTAGGAATACCTTCAACTCAGGTAAGAAAAGACCTTTCTTATTACGGTGAATTTGGGCGGAGAGGTGTCGGATATGATGTAATAAGTTTAAAGAGGTCGATTGGTAAGATCTTAGGAGTAAATAAGATCTGGCCGGCTGTTTTAATCGGTGCCGGCAATCTGGGTAGGGCCCTGGTTAATTATGAGGGTTTTGCCAAAATGGGGTTGGAGATAGTCAGTGTCCTGGATGCCGACCTGGGTAAAATCGAAAATAAAATCGGGATGATCACAGTTAAGAGTATGAAGGAATTAAATGATGTTGTTAAAAGGAGTAATATAAAAATTGGTATAATTACGGTGCCGGTAAATGCCGCCCAGGAGGTAGCAAATCAACTGGTAGAAGTAGGGGTTAAATCGATCTGGAATTTCGCTCCGATCAGGATTTTTGTTCCGGAGCAGGTTAGTGTCCGCAACGAGGATCTGGCCGTCGGTATTGTCAGTTTGATTTATCACCTTAGCTGGGAGAACCGAGCACAATCTTAATCGCTTTTCTGATAAAAAGAAGAATATACTTTTTTTAAGTTGTACTGTTCCGGGTTAAAGATGAATTCAGTGTTTCCCAGAAAGAAATAACCTCCCGGTCTCAGGGCAGCGGCAAATTTATGACACAACATCTCTTTTATTTCATTGGTCAAATAGATAAAAAAGTTTCGGGATAGGATTAGATCCCAGTTATTACTGAAGGACTCATTGATTAAATCCTTTTTTTCCAGGGTAACTTGCTCGATAATTTCTTCAGTTAGCCGATATTTTCTATTAACCGGATCTATATTAATAAAATACTTATTTAGTAAGTTATCCGGAACGTTTTCCAGGTTATTATAACCATAGACTCCCCGGCGGGCCCGGTCTAATATTCCGGTATCAATATCACTGCCCAGGATTCGGTACTGTTTAGCCGTGTAATTAAGTTCAGCCAGAATTAGGGCGACAGTGTAAGGTTCAGACCCGTTCGAGCAGGGAGCGCTCCAGATATTCACTTTATTTTTCTGAACAAAGAGCCCTGGAAGAATTTTTTCCTTAAGATAAGCAAAATTTCCCGGGTTACGGAAAAATTCTGAGGTGTTGATCGTAAAATGATTGAGATATGCTTCTTTAAAGGTGCGATCAGTTTTCAGTAGTTTGATACACTGTTCATAGTCGTTGATATTATGTCTCCGCATTAGACTGTCGGTTCGACGCTGTACCCGTTTTATCTTATATCCACATAAATTGAGATTAAGGATCTTGATCGCTTGTTCGATGAATTGCTCAAAGGTTAAGGGCATTAAAATCTCCTTTCGATGACATCAATTATTTTTTCCGGGATTTGATTCAGGGGGACTATTTGATCATAGGCATTGGCTCTTATTGTTGCACCGGGCATACCATAAACCTGGGCCGTACTCTTATCTTCGATAATACCGTAGCCGTTATTTGCTTTAATTACTTTCATGCCTTCGGCCCCATCTTGACCCATACCGGTTAATATAACACCGATCATTCTATGGGTAAATACTTGACTGGCCGAGATCAGCATGTAGTCGACACAGGGTCGAACTCCCCATTTAGTTGGTTTCTGATTCAGTAAAATGTGGTTATTGTCAGTTACTTCTAAATGGTATCCCCCGGGAGCAATCAAGGCCAGACCCGGTTGGAGCTGGTCATCTTCTGTGGCTTCCTTTACCTTAATTGCTGAGTTTTGATCAAGCCTTTTAGCTAGCGAGGCAGTGAAGCCAGGCGGCATATGCTGCACGATTAAGATAGCTGCCGGAAGATCGGCTGGAAAAGCCGGTATAATGGCCTTTAAAGCCTTTGGTCCGCCCGAAGAGGTTCCAATCGCGATAATCGGGTATTGATCAGGTGATTTTGCTTTATGTATTTTCTTCTTTAACAAAGTAACCGGTTTAACCGTACTTGGTTTTTTATCCAAAATAGCTGCTGCCTTAATTTTGATTGTTAAATCATGGGCAATTTCGCTGATCTTTAAAGTTAAGGACTTGGATGGTTTGGGGATAAAATCAAATGCCCCCAATTCAAGGGCCTTTAAAACGGTTTCCCGGTCATCAAGGGAACTACACATAATGGTGGGGATTGGTTTTTCCAGCCTCATTATCTCTTCCAGTGTTTCCAGGCCGTTTTTAACAGGCATTTCAATATCAAGGGTGATTACATCGGGTTTAAGTTTAGGGATCATCTGCAAGGCTTGCTGACCGTGGCGGGCAGTGCCGACCAGAGTAAGACCAGGTTCGTTCTCGATAATCTTTTTAAATATTTGTCGCATAAAAGCGGAATCATCTACAATTAATATTTTTGTCATATTTCCCTCCTGTTTTACTGAACTGGTGTCTTGCCAGATTTAATTGTTATATTAATCTATTTCGTCTTTCTTTTTGAAAATCCTGCAAGAAATGTGGTGAAAGCAATTAAGATGAAAGTTTCTGTTTTAGCCAGCGGTAGCTCCGGCAATTCAATTTATGTTGAAGGAAAAGGAACAAAAATACTAATTGATGCCGGATTAAGCGGAAAAGAAATTGACCGGAGACTTCAGGAAATAGGTGTTAGTGGAGAGCAACTGGATGCCATTTTAGTTACCCACGAACATATTGACCATATCAAAGGAGTAGGGATACTGTCCCGTCGTTATGATCTACCGATCTATGCTAATGATTTAACCTGGCAGGGAGCGGCTAATAAACTGGGCAAGATTAAAGACTGTAATTGTAAAATTTTCAAAGAGGGTTTTATGCTAGGCAACCTGGAAATCGAGTCTTTCTCTATTCCCCACGATGCTAATGACCCGGTCGGTTATCTGATTAGGATGGGGGATAACCGGGTTGGTATTGCCACTGATATGGGGTGTATTCCCCCGGCGGTGGAGAAATTACTCCAGGGAACCGACCTCTTAATAATTGAGTCTAATCATGACCTGGAGATGTTATGGCATGGTTCATACCCCTGGCCCCTGAAAAAAAGGATTAATGGGGAGCACGGCCATCTTTCCAATGATGATGCGGCCGACCTGCTTCCTCGATTGATTAACAGTAATTATCCCCGCATATTACTGGCCCATTTAAGTCAAGATAATAATATACCGGAACTGGCCTATATAACGGTTAAAAATAACTTAGAGGATCATGGTTTTATTATTGGGAAGGATTTGTTGCTGGATTATACGTACCGTGATCGGCCTACCATGCTTTATGATGTTGGCTAGGGGGGTTAAAGGAATGAACGATATTTTTGATCAAAACCCTGGAAAGATAAATATCCGTTACTTTCTCATCTTTTTAATTATTGTTCTGCTGATCGGGTTATTGCTGATTATTTTGCTCTTTCCTTCTTTAATCTTAGGTGATAAGGTGATCCGAATCCCGATCATTATTAAGGAGGAGGGAGCCGATCAGGTAGAACAGCCAATAATGACTGCAACTAATATGAACTGATCGATGGAATTGTCTATAATATGGTTCCAGCACCTAACCGGAGACATCAACAGATCTCAGGAGCAATTAATAATCAACTATACAATTATCTGTAAAAACAAGCGTGAACGGACAATTTCACGCTTGTTTTTATTAATAATAAAAGATAATGTTAATTTGTAGCATTGCTCACTCTTTCAAACGATTTTGCTAATTTTTCTAAAGAAAGATTATTTTTGCTATTTATTTCTGTTAAATATTGTCCGGGGATGGAATGATAACCGTTTAAAGTACCGGCAATTGCCCCGATCATGGTCGCAACAGTATCAGTATCATTTCCGATATTGACCCCGGAAAAGATCCCCTCCATTGTATCGCCTTTAGTTGCGATCAGTAGACCAAATACAGACGGAACGGCTTCGGCGATATGGAGACCACAGCCAATAATCTCAGCAATATCAATCATTGCTTCTTCGATATTTTTGCTCTTCAGTCCAAGCTCAATCGCCAGTTTAATCCGGCGATAGACCGATGGGCCGGCAGCCACTCTTCCCCTGGCCAGGCCTTTTTCATTACCTTGCCGGGCACCGGCTAAGCCGGCCTGGACGACATCATATAGATTGGCATTTTTCTCGCTGGCCTTACAGACCGCAGCAGCTATCGCGCAGGCACCGGCAATCGAAAGATTGTTATCATGGGTTACCAACGAGACAGTTACCGCATCATCGATTGCTTGATTTATATTCCCGGCATTGATTAACCCGATCGGGAATATTTTCATTGCTGAACCGTTGGTCGCTTTTTGATTATCATTAACTAGTACTAATTCTTCTTCATTGTCTTGGGCTGTTTTCGTTTCACTTTTCAGGAGCTCAAGTGAGGCCCTGGTAGTTGGTCCCATAAAACAGTTATATTGTTGATCGTTCGACCAGTTAATAATCGCTTTTTTGGCAATTCCCGGATCAATCCTACCTTGGTTATTAATAATGGTTGTAGCCAGGTAGTATGCCTGGCTGAAATCATCGGTAATCTGACCGGCTTGCCGTCCCCGGGCAAAGGTATCAGCCGGTGGGGCTTTAAAATCTCGGATAAATCCCCCAAAATATTCTTTAATCTGATCAATTGTTCGAATTTCCGTGGCGGCCCCCATGGCATCTCCCACTGCTGCTCCGAGAAAAGCCCCCAGTATTTTGTCATAGCTAGTTATCATTTCTGTTCTTTCCCCCTTTGCTCTCAATATTGTTTTCACGGCAAAAATTTAAAACAGTTGTCGGATCTGGCAAATTACCGCGTGCACCGTAGGCAGTTATCGCGAGAGCAGCAGCGGCATTAGCAAAAATGCCGGTACTGGCCAAATCCCACTTTTTCAAATAACCATAAACAAGCGCAGCATTAAAGCAATCTCCGGCTCCGGTAGTATCCGTAACCTTCACCTTGATGGCAGGGATGTTGAGCTGAGTAGTTGGATTAACCAATAAGCAACCGTTACTTCCCATGCTGACCGCCATCAATTTAACACCATAATCAATTATTTCTTTAGCAGTTTCTGTAAAGATTTCTTGATCAAATAAAGCATGTTCACCATAGATATTGATAAACCCGTCCCGGTTAAAGATTACTAGATCGGCCAGCTTTAATACTCTTGCCACATTATCGCGATTTAGTGCTGAATTATCTTCAAGGTCAGTACAGACTAATGTTTTGTTTTCTTGAGCAAAACTGGTCGCTTTAATAAAATAATCCAGGTCATAAGGGGCCGCATAGAGGAGCCGGGCCTGTTTGATATAATTCTTTTGGAGTGGGGTAAGATCAGCTGGGGTTTTGATCGTCGGAACCACAACTATTGATTTTTCACCACTATGATCAATTAATATAACCGTAAAATTTGTTTTTTTTCCTGGCTCTATTGTAACATATTTTGTATCGACATTAAATCGAATAAAATCTTCAAGTAATAATTGTCCTTCCCGGTCATCTCCTACTTGTCCAATCCAACCGGTTTTTAGGCCAAAACGACTTATGGCACAGGCGAAATTAGCGATTGTTCCTCCCGGTATGTCCCCAATATGAGTCCCGACAACCTTTTGATCATTTCCGGGCAGATGGTCGACTTTCAAGACGATATCAATACTGGCAGCACTTAGAGCAACTACTTCTACCTTCTCCATCATGATCCCTCCTGCTTATAACTCAAACCTGATCTTAAGATTATCTTTAAATGGAACCCACGGATAGACCTGATCGGATTTTTCGGAAAAGAAATAGTATATTGTACTATCGGATAAGGTATGAGCTGCATCATGCCAGGCTCCTTTTTTCATGATAATAGCCTGCCCCGGTTCGAGCAAAAAAGCCTTAACTGTGGCGGGGTCGGGGAGTGCAGCCGGATTATCAAGGTCTTTGGGCAAACCCATCGGTTGAATTAGCTGATCTTTTATTGGCATTAAGAGCTCCACATTATCGACATGTCGTTCCATTTTAGATATTATTGGTGCTCGTTTTAAGCTTTCAGTAATTCCGATCCCCATTGCCTGATTATATTTGATTAAATTTACCGGAAACCAACAATTCCATCCGTCACCACTGAAATCTGGTGCGGTAGAAGCAAACTCGATTACCTCCCCGTAAGGTGCAAACGCTTCAGCCGTCAATTTTTCAACCTTGATCTTCATTATATTGATCATCTTTCTCCTCCTTATTATTTTACCGTATATTGATTTTTATTTTTTGCCCCAATTGTAGCAACAGCAACAGCCAAGACAATAACTAAACCTTTAATTAGATCTTGAATATAGTAAGACATACCAAGTAAAACAAAACCGTTATTCATCGTCCCAATTATTAAAACACCGATCAGGGTCCCGGTAAGGTGGGGCTTGCCTTTGGAGAAAATTGATTGACCAAGAAAAGTTGCCGCAATTGCATCAAGGAAGTAGGTGCCGCCTGCTGTAGGTTGTCCGGAGCCTAATCTCGATGCCAGGAGAACCCCGCATAAAGCAGCCAAGAATCCGCCAATAATAAAAGCGAGCATTCTAATCTTCCGGACATTAATTCCGGAAAGCCTGGCTGCCTCTGCATTACCCCCGACGGCATACATTTTTCTCCCCAGATTGGTTTGGGTTAGAAAGAACCACAAGAGCAGAAAGAGCAGAGCTAAAGTGATTACCGGAACCGGAATCCCCATAAAATACCCTCGACCCAACCAGAGATAATCCTCAGGGATGCTTTGCCAGATCGATCTTCCCTGGGTGATCATATATACAATACCGGTTACCGAAGACATCATGCCAAGGGTGGCAATAAAACTTGAGACACCCAGCCATAGTACGGCAATAGCATTCAAAAATCCAATCACAATACCCGGTAATAACCCAACTAAAAAGGCGGGAATGATCCCCCAACCGTTGGAAAGCAAAAGAGTGGTAATTACGCCGGATAGAGCGACGATTGAAGACAGGGAAGCATCAAATTCTCCACTAATAATAACAATTGTTAATCCAAAAGAAATTATTGCCAGCATAGTACTTTGTAGTAAAATATTTAATATATTGTTATATTTAAGAAAAACATCTGATAACAACGCAAAGATGATACACATCGTAAAAAAGCCAAAGATCGTGCCATAGCGTGCCAACAATTCTCGCCAGTCATATTGTCTTTTATTCTGTTCAGTGCCCATTTAAATACCCCCATATTATCTATCGTTAGGCTATATTTTCCCCGGCCAGGGCTAATGCCAAAATCTTTTCTTCGGTTTGATTGCTTTGATCATTTGGCACAATTGCGATCAGTTCACCATGATACAATACCCCAATCCGGTCACATAATCCGATGGCCTCATTTAATTCGGAAGTGGCTAAAATAATACCAGTACCCTGAGCTGCCAACTGATCCATTAATTTGTATATTTCTGCTTTGGCACCAACATCGACCCCCTTTGTTGGTTCATCGAACAGATAAAGCTTAGAATCAGTATAAAGACCCTTTCCCAGCACAACTTTTTGTTGGTTTCCACCGCTTAAATAAACCACTTTTTGTTTTATTCCCGCTGTTTTGATCTTCAGTCGCTTTATTAAGCCCTTGGCTTCTTTGCTTTCTATTTTGTGGTTAATAAGATATGAACGGGTATGTTTATCAAAATTAGCCAAAAGGAGGTTTTCTTTTAGAGCCATATTTAGGATTAAACCTTGTTCTCTTCTGTCTTCCGGAACCAGGAAAATCCCCTTTTTGATCGCCTTTTTTGGATTTATTGATTTTATTACCCGGTCTTCCAGGATTATTTCCCCTTGTTCATAGCTATCGACCCCATAGATGCTCCGGATTAATTCCGTTTTTCCTGAACCGGTGGTGCCAAATATACCAAAAATTTCTCCTTGATGTAAAGTAAAACTTACATTACTAAGCACTGAATTGGATAGACGTTTAATTTGGAGGATGGCTGTGCCAATATTCGGTTTTCTATCCGGATACTGTTCTCTTAACTTTTGACCGATCATCATACTAACCAGTTGATCGGTACTCGTCTCAGCCGTCCGGACTGTTTTGATCTTTTCCCCGTTCCTTAAGACGGTTATCCTGTCTGTGATCTCAAATACTTCGTTTAATCGATGGGAGACATAAATAACACTAATTTTGTTTTCTTTTAGGTTGGTCAGGACCCGAAATAATTGGTCTTTGGCATACTTATCCATTGAGGCAGTCGGTTCATCAAGAATCATTACCTGCATATTTGGGTTTAACAGAGCCTGACCAATGGTGAGTAAGCGTTTTTCGAAAAAAGTTAGTTCCCTGACCTCGGTGGTGACTTTTCTGTTTAGTCCGACCATATGGCAAATTTCTTTGCTTTTCCGATGGAGGTTTTTCCAATCCATCATTCCCAACATTTTTTTGGAAAACTTTTGGCCGAGAAAAAGATTTTCCGCAATGCTGAGATAAGGAACCAGATTTATATCCTGATGAACAATAGATATTCCCAGCTGTTGGGCTTTAGCGGGTGAGTCGATCAAAACGTTTTGACCGTTTAGATAGATTTCTCCTTGATCTAGTGAATAGGCCCCACAGAGTATTTTTAGCAGGGTACTCTTACCGGCCCCATTTTCTCCGACTAAGGCATGAAACTCCCCTTCCTTTAGCTCAAAATCTATCGCTTTGAGAACCTCGGTTCCGGAAAAAGCCTTGCTAATCCCTTTCATTTCTATCTTTAGAGCAAGACTTGTTGATTCCATCTGTTAACCCCCCTTTCGTCATATCTTGTACAGATTATGGGGGAGAAGGGTTTTCTCCCCCGATTTAATGCTCAGGTTAATCGGCCGACCAATACTGATCAATGTTGCCTTTAGTTACCAGTTCACCCTCAACATCAATAGCTCGAACTAAAGGCTCCCAGTCACCGTTTAAGTAAGCATAAAGCTTATCGACAACGGTATGGGCAATCTTATAGGGTTTTTGTTTAACAGTTGCTCCGTAAACATTAGTATGGGCAATCATCTGTAGTGCTTCTTGATCACCATCAATGCCTACGGCAAAAGCATTGGCCCCGGGTGTTTGTTGGATTGCCGAAGCTGCGGCCAGAGCAGGGAGATCAAAAATAGCCCAAACAGCGTCAAGACCGGGATTAGCTAATAGAATATTTTGAGTAGCAGTCATCGTATCATCACGTAGGTTACTCCAATCTACCGAGTGTTCCGCCACCACTTTAATATCCGTATATTCATTTAAAACAGCCTTCAGGGCCAGGTGTCTTCTTCTACTCCAGGCCATACCATCGGAAAAGAAGACAGCTATTTCGGTTCCCCCACTGGCCCTTAATCGATCGACCATATACTTGGAGACCATGGCCGATAGGGCAAAATCGTTAGATGCGACATCAAATAACATTCCCTCGACAATACCGGCGTAAAGCCCGACAACGGGAATATTTTTTGCATTAGCCTGGGCGATCGCACCTTTATAGGCTTCCGTCTTCCCGTATCCAATAATTATCCCATCTACCCCGATTTGCGTAAAATTTTCAATTGCCTTGATATATCTTTCGTCATCATTATTGGTGATTACACCAATAGCTTTACCACCCTTTTCTTCAATCCTTTTCATCACTTCTTCATAATAAATGGCATTGATTTCTGCATCAACTGAAGAGACGACAAAGCCGATTGTATAATTTGGTTTTTCGGCAGCAAAGGCAGTAATAGAGCCCACTATAGTTACCAGTAAAACTACGAGCAGTACAGTTCTTTTTAGCATTAATTATCCCCCTTTTTAAAGTAATTGCTAAAAAATAAACCAGTTAAAAAATGGATCTTTTCATGTTCACCCCCCGACTTTTGGTTTAGACTGAATGTTCTCTTTTAAAGACTACGAATTGAGGTAAATTTGATAAAGACAGTATCAAAGTAATTTACGTAATAAAGGATTGGTTTATTTTCCTGATCAAAATTAAGGCATTTTAAAAGTAAGAGACCCTTTACTCCCGCCTGATCGGCTGCAAAATGTTCCCTTAGGTCACTCTGATCAATTGAGGAGCAAGCACTGATCTCGACAAAATCACGTTTAACTTCTTTGCCGGCATAAATTTGTAGAAAATTAAATGTGCATATGGAAAAATCATCTGGTTCTAAATTATTAAAATTGGCGATAATCCTTTTCGGGATATAATCAAGGGTATAGATTGCCGGTTTTTTATTAGCAAAAAAAAGCTTGCTAATCAAAACAACTTCACTTTCTTCAGCCAGTTTTAGTTTTTGGTTAATTGTTTTAGATACAATTGTTTTTATTTCAATTATGTGGACTGCTGGGGTATAACCACTATTACTAATGGCCTTTTCATATTCTTGGGCAGGGTTAAAACGTACTTTTAACTTCATTGCTTCCGGATTTAAAAAAGTCCCTTTGCCGTGTTTTCGGAGAATAATCCCTTCCTGGGAGAGCTCACTTAAAACACCCCTTAATGTAATTCGGCTGACTCCTAACATTTTAGCCAAATTTTCTTCATCAGGCAACTTATTATTCCGTTTCAGGTCAAGCGAGTAAATATACTTATAAAGGGCTTTTTTTACTTTTCCGTGGAGTGAAGAAGTTTTAACAGGTTCAATTTTCATCTTTAATTAAACACCTCCTGGCAATAAAAAACAGTTATTAAAATATAGGTAATAGGTATTACCTATTACCTATATTTATTAGATTCGACAGCAAATATTAAAAATCCTCTTTTTTTTCAAAAAAAATATAATTATCTAATAAATCACGCTTAATAACATATTTAGTTAGCCTTGCAAAATAGGAAATCATTATTGAAAAATAGGGAAAAAGTATCCTGGCGTTGCGAGTGGATGTGTTTAGTTGATATAAATTGATTTTAATTGATTTTTGTTGACAGATAGTATATAATTAGCGTATCAGCATATTGGAGGTGAACTCGTGGCTGGAAATAAAGAAATGATAACTGCCCAGGTACTGGCTGAAGAATTAAATCTTTCTGTTGAAACCATCTGGCGATACACCAGAGAACAGAAAATACCATTTATTGAGTTGGGTAAAAAACAATACCGGTATAAGCTTGCTGCTGTTATCAAAGCACTAACTGCTTCCAAAGTTGAAGAATCGAAAACTGATTATAAAACAGAAACCAAGAAAAGCTTTACATATCAAGAATATTTGAAACTTCCGGAGGAACCGGGCTATCAGTTTGAGGTACTGAAAGGGACCCTGGTTAAAGAACCATCACCTAATGTTATGCATCAACGAGTTTCCCGACGGTTGCAGCGAATTTTAGAAGATTATTTCAGAGTTGTTGATCCTGAGGGGGAAATTTTTGACGCACCTTTAGATGTAACATTTTCTGATATCACAGTAGTACAACCAGACCTATTCTATATAGCAAGCACTCAGAATAAGATAATTAAAAAAAATTATATTAATGGTTCACCGGTATTGGTAGTAGAAATTATTTCTCCCGATAACCCTCGTAAGGATCGTTTGCAAAAAATGAGGATTTATCAGAAAGCGCAAGTAAAACACTACTGGCTTGTCAACCCGGAGGAGAGGACTCTGGAGTGTTTTGTTCTCCGTGATGGGTCATATTCATTACTTGCTTCAGGGATGGATGAAGATATAGTGGAACATCCGGATTTTACAGATTTAATTATTTCATTAGAAAAATTATGGCATAAAGGTGG
>JAKSCG010000188.1 GCA_022360715.1 Halanaerobiales bacterium | reverse complement strand
CGATTGGTGGGCAATTGTAGGGCGATCGTTGGGCAATAGTTTGGCAGTTGTATTTTTACGATTGGTGGAACGATAGCTTGAACAGTTGCTGGAACAACTGTTTTCGTGCAAGTCGTCCTACCGAGTTAAAAGATGTACCTAAATGACGAAAAGTACCATTATGCCGTGGCTCACAGAATTGAGGCTAGCTCAAGGCGTAGTAAAAATTTTTCACATGGATAATACGATGCAGTATACCTAGAGTTAACAATAGCTTGAACAATTGCTGAACGATAGCTAAACGATTGCTTGAACCATTGTCTTAAGAGTTGGCTACCCAGTTAAAGAAAGCACCTAAATGACGAGACGCACCATTATGTCGCGGCTCACAGAATTGAGTTTAGATAAAGGAGTAGCTTAAATTTTTAGCATAGATAATACAAATAGTATATCTATGGAAAAATTTAAGCGTACCGACGCATAGCTAAGCCAATTATGGGAGCGTCCGTACCAAAGAAGCAATAACAAAAAAGACTCCTTTGCTGGGCAAAGGAGTCTTTTGAGTTTTGTTAAAGCTTAATTATTTAATCATGATTGGAGCATCGTTAGATGTCCACTCAACTGTAAAACCAAGCTCTTGAGCAATCATACGGAGAGGAACCATAGTACGACCTAGCTCGTTTTTGTAAGGAGCAACAGCTAATTGTACGTTACTGTCATTAACAATAGCTGTGGTGCTGCCAATTGTCATTGCAACTTTAATTTCGCCTAAGGTGTAGGTAACTGTTTGAGTGTCGTTATCCCACTCAACAGTAGCGCCTAAATCTTGAGCAAAACGTACTGGTACCATTGTGATGTCTGACATTAAGACAGGGGTACCATAGGTGGTTTCTTCGCCAATTGTGAATTCAACCGGCTCAGCCAATGGCTCGATAGTAATTACTAATGTGGTATCTAAGATATTGTTCTTGGTATCGCTGGCTAACACCTGAATGTTGTTATCGCCAATCTTTAATCCGGTGACAACATGAGTAGCTGTTGGCATCGGGAAGAACATATCTACTTCTACTCCGTCAACAAAGGCCTTCAGAATTCTTACGTTATCAGTAATCGTAATAATCGCTGTAGTACCATTTACCTCGTAGGT
>JAKSCG010000210.1 GCA_022360715.1 Halanaerobiales bacterium | reverse complement strand
CTTCCATTGACTGGAAATGTTGATTAATGGCCTGATTAATCTGGTCGACCCCTTCAACAGTATTTTGGGCAAGGTGATTGAATTCTTCGAGCCGATTGGTCACTTCGCCACTGTCTTTGCTCTGTTCTTTCGTGGTTAAGGCAATTCGACCGGCAATATCAACCATGGTATGGACAGCCTGCTCAATATCGACAAAGGCTTTCTGGGTTTTATTGCCAACACGATGTCCTTCCTCAACGATACCGGACCCTTCTCGTAGAACTAATACGGCGTTTTTGGTTTCAGTTTGGATCTCGGTCACAATCCGGTAGATATTACTGGCTGCTGTATTAGATTGATTAGCCAGGATTCTGACCTCATCGGCAACCACCGCAAAACCCCGGCCGTGTTCACCGGCCCGGGCCGCTTCGATTGCTGCATTTAAAGCCAAAAGATTGGTCTGATCGCTAAATTCTCTAATCACGTTAATAATCTGCGAAATTTCCCGGGAACGACTCTCCAACTGCTGAATAACCTGGCCTGATTCGGCAACAATCTCAGCTATTCGGCCGATCTGCAATAATAGTTCTGCTAAATAATTTTGACCGGTCTCCACCCGAGCATTAACCAGAGTTGATTTCTCAGCCACTAATTGAACCCCGTCTGCTATCTCCCGATTAGATTTCAATACTTGTTTAAGCAGTTCGGTCACTTGAGCGATCTGAGTGGCCTGTCCGGCAGTTTTGGCTGAGATCGTATCACTGGTTAAACTAACCTGTTGGGTGATGGCTGCTGCTTCCTGAGTAGAAGTAGAAAGCTCTTCTGCCGCCGCGGTTATCCGACCTGACCCGCCCTTGATCTCAAAAACCAGCTCCCGGAGGGTTTTTAACATTTGTTTGATGCTGCCCTTCAAATGGGCCAGTTCATCCTTTCCCTGTACAATGATCTCCTGATCCAAATCACCTTCAGCTATTTTATCGACCAACTGAATCAGCCTTTTGATCGGATGACTGATCGACCAGGTTAAAAATAACGCTACTAAAACGG